>JAYSPU010000221.1:0-3400 GCA_043721935.1 Bacteroidota bacterium
TATAAACTTAAAAGGATACTGTCCATCCTGTAACCACTCATTCGATGGAACTGTTTTCGATGATCCTGTCCACACACCATTGTCCTGCAAGCCGCCGTAAACATTGTATGGCTTTGCATCGTCTACATTGACTGAGTAAAATTGTCCGACAGCAGGAGAATTTGCTTTGAACCATGTTTTACCATCATCATACGTAATGTTTAATCCGCCATCATTGCAGATAATCATGTTTCCGTCTTTTTTCGGATTCATCCAAACAGCATGATGATCTCCATGCGTATTGTCACCATCAATTGTTTTAAACGTTTTTCCTCCGTCGAGCGACATGATCAATGGTAATCCGCACACGACAATCTTTTTATCGTCAAACGGAGACACAAATACTTTTCCGAAATAATAACCGTAGGTATAACACAGGTTTTTCAAATTCAATTCATTCGTCTTCTTCCATGTTTTACCACCGTCTTCACTTCTGTAAATTTCTGCTCCTGTGACCGGCGAATTGAAAAGTGAATTGTTTGCATCGTTGAGATAATCAACCAAAGCTGAAGGCTTGATAGAATCTTTCCTGATTAAATCTTTCACTACATCAGCTGTGTATTTTTCAGGAAAATCATTTGCCTTAAAAAAGTCATTCAGTTTTTTATCGTTAATTTTTAAGAGCTGATCTTTTGTAATTCCTTTTAAATCTTTTGCTTCTAATTTTGAAGTATCCTTTTTCTCCTCCTCCGGACCATTGTCCTGATTGTCGACAAATGCGTAGATGATGGAATTATTTTTCGGATAGATAGAAACACCAATTCTTCCCACGCCTTCCCCTGTCGGGAAACCACTTCCTTCTTTAGTCAATAATGTCCATGTTAATCCGTTGTCAGTCGATTTATAAATCCCCGACGTTCTTCCGCTTTCTGTAAAATTCCATCCACGTCTTTCGCGATGCCACATAGAGGCATACATAATACTTGCATCAGACGGATCTTGCTGGATTTCTACAGCTCCTGTATTATCATCGATAAACAATACCTGCTTCCAGGTTTTTCCTTTGTTATCTGACATGTACACACCTCGTTCTACATTGGGAGAATACAAATGGCCGAGTACGGCTACAAAAATTACATTCGGATTTTTCGCATCGATCAATACTTTTCCAATGTGATGAGATTCAGGAAGACCTCTGTACTGCCACGTACTTCCACTGTCTGCAGAATAGTAAACTCCATTTCCTGAATACGAACTCCGGCTGCTGTTTACTTCACCGGTTCCAATCCATAGTTCGCGGCTGGACCAGTTTACGGCTATATCACCGATTGTCATGACATCTTCGTGATCAAATAGCGGAGTGAATGATTGTCCGTTATTCATTGTATGCCATAATCCGCCGGAGGCATAAGCAACATAAAATTCCGTAGGATCATCAGGATTCACTTCAACATCCACAGCACGACCGCTCATAATCGTCGGCCCGACATTTCTGAACTTTACATTTTTCAGTAAGGAAGACGATTCGAGTTGATGACGTATGGCTAAACCATTTTGACGTTCGTCAGCAGTTGTTGGAGTAATTTGTCCGAATACTTTTACTGCAACAAAAAGACAAATCAGTACGAGATAATTTTTTTTCATAATCCGGCAAATGAATATTATCAATATGATTTCGGTTCGAAGACCGGTAATAAAAGTAAAGTCTAAGTTATTCCTGTATCATCAGATTACCAATAGCAGATTCATATATTTGTTTTGCATCCTTGATATGACCAAATGATTCTTCGTCGATAAGAATTGGTCCTTCGGTAACAGCACCAAGATTAGAAAACTCAACATCAGCATCTGCAAGAAAGTCCACGAAATATCCCAACTTATCGGGATGAACGGAAACAACAATTCTGCTTTGACATTCTCCAAAAAGGAAAGCATCAGCACGCGTATCAAAATCTGTTTCAATTGCAAAACCTAATTCACGTGGCATGGAAGATTCAGCGAGCGTGATGAACAATCCGCCGTCAGAAACATCATGCGCAGAACGAATTAATTTTTTAAGAATCAATTGACGCACGACCTGCTGAACTTTATATTCCACATCCAAATCGAAAAATGGAACAGGCGAACGTTTGATGTTGTGATAAGAATATAAATACTCCGAAGAATTGATATCATCTTTCGATTCGCCAATAAGAAATATAATATCGCCGGCATGTTTAAAATCGAGAGTCATGCGATGTTCCTTTTGCTCTACAATTCCTAACATACCAATAGTAGGAGTCGGAAACACCGGACCTTCATCAGAACTCTGATTGTAGAAAGAAACATTACCACCGGTTACAGGCGTTTGAAACTTACGGCAAGCTTTACCCATTCCTTTAATGGCTTGTACAAATTGCCAGTACACTTCTTTGTTATATGGATTTCCAAAATTCAGACAATTGGTAATTGCTGAAGGAACACCACCGCTGCAAACAATATTCCGCGCGGCCTCTGAAACAGCAATAGAACATCCAACTTCCGGATCAGCATGAACGTATCGTGCATTGCAATCGACAGTCAAAGCCAATGCTTTGTTCGTTCCTTTTACATTTACGATAGCGGCATCAGACGGAGCATTCGTACTCATGTTCGCTGTGCCAACCATAGAATCGTATTGAGTAAACACCCACTTCTTAGAAGCGATGTTTGGATGCGCCAATAAAAAATCTGCTACTTGCTTAAGATCTTCCGGTTCTTCTACCTTATCAATTGTAAATTTTTTGTTCTCATGATAATAAGCCGGAACTGAATATTCACGTTCATACACAGGAGCACCGCCACCAAGAACCAGCGAATCAGCAGGCACATTGGCAATGGCTTCACCATTCATCATGAATTTTAAACTTCCGCCTGAAGTGACCTCTCCTATTTTCACACAATTCAAATCCCACTTCTCAAATATATCCAGTACTTCTTTTTCCCTTCCTTTTTTCACCACGATCAACATACGTTCTTGCGATTCGCTCAATAATATTTCCCATCCCTGCATATTCGGCTGACGCACAGGAACCTTATCAAGGTGAATGATCATTCCGTGTTTGCCTTTTGCAGACATTTCAGAAGTAGAACAAATAATTCCTGCTGCTCCCATATCCTGCATTCCGACGACAGCGCCTGATGCAATTACTTCCAACGTTGCTTCGAGTAATAATTTTTCAGTGAACGGATCACCAACCTGAACTGACGGTAAATCTTCAGCTGAATCTTCGTGCAAATCGCCTGAAGCAAATGTAGCTCCGTGAATGCCATCTTTACCGGTGGCAGAACCGACGATGAATACCGGATTACCAATTCCAAACGAAGTAGCAGAAATAGTTTTTCCTTCCTTTACAATACCGGCTGACATGGCATTTACCAATGGATTTACATTGTAACATTC
>JAYSPU010000222.1:0-4372 GCA_043721935.1 Bacteroidota bacterium
AAAGAGCCATTCGAAATATCAAGGTCAAACAAAAAATTTCCGGACAGTTCAAATCCATAAAAGGAGCCGAATCATTTGCTGTTATCCGATCAATTATCGGCACAATGATCAAGTCAGGTCAAAATGTTTTGCAAGGTTTGATAGTTGTTGCTAAATTGGCGACTGAATAGTTACAAAAAAAGTAAGCTTAAATTGATTTAGCTTAAAAAATCACCTATGCTTACTTTAAATTTCAGGAAAGCCGAAATTCAAGAACCAAATTATGAAAGATTTCATTACTCTTCACCGATTGTTCAAAAAAGAATGCATGTTCTTTATTTAAAGTCAGTAGGCTGTAGTCCACAGGATATTGCTATATTTATGGATGTACATTCGAATTCAGTTACAAACTGAATAAAACTATAGGCTATATACGTTTAGGTCGCACACTGGTACACCGGCTTAACGCCGAATGGGGTAATTTTATAGCATAGACGAATGTATTCTAACGTCCTTACATCAACATTTCTTTTTTCATCCCAAGCCATTCAAGCGCTGTTCCATTTGTCATTCGTTCTTTTTGCGCTTCCGTGTATGGCATGGAGCGAATAAGTTTACCGGGTTCAAGTTCTCCGAGGGGAAATGGATAATCGGTTCCAAGAGCCAATTGCTCGTGCCCAAAAAGTCCAACTAACAAATCGAGCACGGCAGGATCATGAACGAGTGTGTCGAGATAAAATTGCTTCAGGTATTTACGCGGGTTCTCCGGATTATCTATAGCGACCAGATCAGGTCGGACATTGTAACCGTGTTCAATTCTTCCGAATGTAGCAGGGAAAGATCCGCCACCATGAGCGAAAGCAACTTTTAGTTTGGGAAGTTTTTCAAATATTCCTCCGAAAATCATAGAGCAGATTGCAAGTGATGTTTCAGCCGGCATACCTACTAACCAGGGAAGCCAGTACTTATTCATTTTTTCTTTTCCCATCATGTCCCATGGATGAACAAAGACAGCGGCTCCAAGCTGTTCCGCAGCACGGAAAACTTCAAAAAGTTCCGGTGCATTCAGATTCCAGTCGTTAACGTGTGAGCCGATTTGAACGCCACGCAAACCAATTTTCATGCAACGTTCCAATTCTTTAATTGCAAGCTTTGGCGACTGAAGCGGAATGGTTCCTAAACCCACAAATCGCTTTGGGTATTTTTGAATGACTCCTGCTAAATGATCGTTAAGAAACATAGACAAGTCCAATGCATCTTCCGCTTTTATTCCATAGCTAAACATAACCGGAATGGTAGAAAGCACTTGTACATCGACGTGATGATGACTGCATTCTTTTATCCGTACTTCAGGGTCCCAGCAGTTATCCTGAATCTCTCTGAAAAATTTATCGTCCATCATCATTCGCGCGCAACAGGGTTTATGGTGATCCAATGAAATGAATCCACCGTAACCGTATTTTTTTTTGAAATCCGGAAGGTGCTCGGGGATGATATGGGTGTGTATGTCGATGATCATTTTTAAATTTCTATTTTATTGGAAATAAAATTGCCGTGAATTACTTTTTCAAACGGATAAATTTGTTTTCCCACGAATAATTTGTTTTCCCACGAATAAATTCGTGGGCTGGATGGATGAAACAAATGCACGAATGTGAAATCCAAATTTTGGTATTCATCAATTACATTCACAATAAATCAATAATTTATTCATCAATTAATCAATTGGCTTGTCCACCTTTTCCTTTAATGGCTTTGGCCAATGCCTCGTATTTATCACCGCTGATCTGATCGCCGAGATTTCTATAGGTAACAGCTATGAGTCGGT
This sequence comes from Bacteroidota bacterium, assembly GCA_043721935.1. Taxonomy (GTDB): domain Bacteria; phylum Bacteroidota; class Bacteroidia; order AKYH767-A; family 2013-40CM-41-45; genus JADKIH01. The sequence goes on from JAYSPU010000222.1 coordinate 1,808, forward strand.
ACGGTTCAGCGAATTCGGGATCTGCTTCAATTGATTTCTTAAAATAACCAATTGCTTGATCAAAGTAAGCTCTTGCTTGTTCTGCATGTTTAGCTGCATTTGCTGGATCTTCTGTCATCAGGCGTTTTTCATTTTCTCCGTACACACCGTATACGCTTGCAAGATTATTCCACGGATGAGCGTACGTCGGACTAAAGCGAACTGATTTTTCAAAATTCTCTTTTGCCAGATCAAATTTATTTTGATTGAAATACATGTACCCTAAATTATTATAAACAATTGGGTGCGACGGATTGTATTTCAATGCTGTCAGGTAATCGCTTTCTGCAAGTTCGGGTTGTTTGCGTGCATTGTAAATATATCCACGACGTTGATAAGCATCAGCATACTCAGGATAAATTTCAATGGCGCGTGAAAGTAGTTTTATTGCTTCTTCGTTAATTTTCTTTATCTCTGAAGAATCCTTTATCGTTTCCTGATAGGTATCGGAAGATAAATGATTGGCCAGATAAAATAACATATGCGCACTGTTGCTTGCCTTCTTTGCATCTGACCTGTATAAGCTAGAATCGTTTGTCCAATCCCTGTTTCTGGCAATCGTTTGCGGAGCCAGTAAAGCTGCAACGACAGTAACAATGCCAATTGGTTTAAGATTGGATTTAAAAAAGTCGCCAATAGAAGTCACGCGATTATTTAATTCTTCACTCTGAAACGCACGATTTAATAAAACAGCAAGAGCAAGAAAAATTCCCAGCGAAGGCATGTATAACAATCGTTCAGCGTAATTGGTACCAATCAATATCACAATATTAGAAGTAATACTGAATGTGATGAAGAAAAACAAAATGCCAAAAGCAATCGGATCTTTCTTTTTTATATTGATCAATGCATAAATAAAACTACCTGCGAGAATAACGAATGGAACCCAAATTTTCCAACTGGAAATTGGCAAAGCCGGAATCTGATTGTACGATGCGTCAGCCATTAGCGGAAATGGATACACAAACAATTTTAAATACATGCCAACAATAGCAATTGCATTTAAACGCTGCGCTAAAAAGCCATCGATCCCAACCAAGGAATTATCGGCCAAAGGAATTTTTATATCCCCATGAGAACCCAGTACACTTCTACGAATACCGAGATACAATAGCGTAATTAAAAAAGCCGGAACCAGTGTGTTGATATAATGAGAACGTTTTGCATCCGTGAACATAAAATACATCAATGGGAAAATTGCCAGAAATGTAATTGTAGATTCTTTTGCAAAGAGGCTGATAAAATAAAATATCAGTCCTGCGAGAAGTGAGCCTGCTTTTTTCGTTTCAGAATATTTATAAAAAGCCAGACAGCTGAGTATGACGAGCAGAAAGGCAACAATTTCATCACGGCTTTTTATGTTTGCCACTACTTCTGTGTGCAGTGGATGTACGGCAAAGAGTAGTGTGGTGATAAATGGAATCAACAAATTCCCTTTGAATAATCGGGTAAGAAAATTAAATAAAACGAGACAGGATAAAGCATACAAAAAGACATTTACCCAATGTCCCAATGCCGGTTTATCAGGAGCAATTCCCCATTCAATGGCAAACATGGCTTTTGATAGCGGACGGTACATTACATAATCAGCAGTGTTCATTCCGTAGCGGTAACTGCTTTTAAAAATTTCCCCAACAGCAGCTGCGCCTTTTCTGGTTTGCGAATTATTTTTAATAAGTCCGTAATCGTCTAACACATATCCACTGTTAAGTGTATTGGCATAAAAAAGAAATCCTGCAATTGCTAACAACAAGCCAAGAAAAAGCCGGATGCGTTTTTTTTGTTCTTCTGCTTTTAAAAGTTCTTTGTCCGGCTTTTTACGACTATCATTTTGCTGAGCAATTTTTTCTTTTCGTGTAAGCTTTGATTGTGTACTCATAATTGCTGATGAACAAGCTATTGATTAATGATGAAGAAAGAATATTATTTTTTTATTGTAGGAGATCCCATAACACTGCCACATTTTTTACATGTACACAGGTCTTTGTTGTCATAAAAATTATTCATAACGACAGGAAGTTGTGTTACCAGATCGTTTACAAATAAAAACTCTTCGTGTAATTTATTCTGACATTTTTCGCAATACCAGATAAATCCGTCTTTCATTCCCTCTCTTCTCTGTACTTCCATTACCAGTCCGACTGTACCGGGTCCGCGTTGTGGTGAATGCGGTGTTCGTGCCGGCAGTAAAAAAATATCTCCTTCATTTACATGAATGTCTACATGCTTTCCATCTTCCACAATTTTAATCACGGCGTCGCCTTCCAGTTGATAGAAAAACTCTTCTGTTTCATTGTAGTGATAATCTTTTCGTGCATTCGGACCGCCGACAACCATGACAATAAAATCCTGCATTGGTAAATACACGACTTGATTACCAACGGGAGGTTTTAATAAATGCCTGTTTTCATCGATCCACTTTTTAAAATTAAAAACTTTTGGTGCCATGATTTTTTGTGTTGAGTGGGATTATTTTTTTTTAGTTGAAAAAAGTTCGTTTAACTTTTCACGAATCTCGTTGAAAGT
>JAYSPU010000223.1:0-3931 GCA_043721935.1 Bacteroidota bacterium
CAAAAAAGGGAATTTTTTCAAGAATGGTTTTTGTATTTAATGATCGTGCATACCAATAGTCAATAAGCACCAATACCAATGGTAAAACAACGGCTTGACCTTTACTGAGAATAGAAAGCAGAAAAAAGAACAGACACATTGTAAACGATACGGCTGATTTTTTTTCAGAGGCTAAATATTTCAGGTACGTATAAATGGAAAGTAGAAAAAACAATGTATATAAAACATCTTTTCGTTCCGCTGCCCAGACGACAGATTCAACATGCATGGGATGCAATGCAAAAAGTGCTGCTGCAATAACAGTTGTCCAATAGTGTTTCGATAATTTCCAGACGATGGCTGCAACCAATAAAATGTTCAGCAAATGCAAAAACAAATTGTCGAAGTGATAGAGCATTGGTTTTAATCCAACGAATTTGTATTCTATCATATACGTCAGCACCGTCAGCGGATGATAATTTCCGACGACATGCGTTTGAAAATTAAAAACGTGTGCAATGTTTTTAAAACTCAGATCGCGTATGAGCGGATTGTCGACGATGTATGCAAAGTCGTCCCAGTTGACAAATTCATTCGTCAGTGCGGGAGAAAAAACGATAAAGCTGATCAGTAAAAGAATGCCAAGTGTGAGCGGGAGATTCTTTTTTTCATCAGCGACTGCGGTAACTGATTTCTTTTTGGACATGTGTGTGGCGAACTAGGCGTTAATTTAAGAATAAACGCGAAGGGCGCAAAGGGCGCAACGAATGAAATACTAAACAGGGTCGGCAGGTGTTTCTTCCGGTGTGGAAGGAACAACAACGTGAGTAGTAAATTTTTTCTGGAAAATAATAAACAGGATTACACCAATAGTGATTGAACTATCGGCAATATTAAAAATAGGTCTGAAAAACTGGAAGTAGTCGCCGCCCCAAATCGGCAGCCACTCGGGAAATTGTCCGTTAATGAGAGGGAAATACAACATATCCACTACTCTGCCATGAAGAAATGGTGCATAACCGCCGCCTGCAGGAAGGAAGGTTGAAACTCCGCTCATACTGTCGGAGAAAATTAATCCGTAAAAAGCACTGTCTAAAATATTTCCAATGGCGCCGGCAAAAATTAAAGAGAAACAGGTGATGATTCCTGCATGCGCTTTTGTTTTAATGAGATGAAGCAAATACCAGCCAATTCCCATCGATGCAATGATGCGGAAAACAGAAAGAAATATTTTTCCGCCTTTACCACCGAGCTCGAGACCGAATGCCATTCCGTTGTTTTCAGTAAAGTGTATGAGGAGCCAGTCTGCAATGTGAATCTGTTCGCCAAGAAACATGTGCGTTTTGATCCAGATCTTAACGAGCTGATCCAGCAATAACACTCCGAAAACTATGAGACCGGCTCGGCGCATGAAAAAATGTTAATTAAAATGTTTGATAGAGAAATGCAAAGAAACAGAATCAGTGAATGAATACATCATGTTCTATAAAAAAATAAATCCCCGTATGCTGAAATAAAACGGCATGCGGGGATTTACTTTTTCTAAAAGCTTAGTCGCGGTATTGTTTCAACTTTGCTTCAATCGTTTGTGTTGTATGCGGCACAGCACGAAGACGTTCTTTCGGAATTAACTTACCGCTTACACGGCAGATTCCGTACGTTTTGTTTTCAATACGCACCATTGCATTTTCCAATTGCTCAATAAATTTTTTCTGACGACCTGCTAATTGTCCTGCTTCTTCTTTTGCAAGAGAATCTGATCCGTCTTCCAGAATTTTAAATGTACTGGCTGTATCGTCTGTTCCATGATCATTGGAAGCAGTCATCTGTGCCTGAAGAAGAAATAATTCTTTTCTGGCATCGTCAAGTTTACTATTAATGATGGCTCTGAATTCTTCGAGTTCAACATCTGAGTAACGTGTCTTTCCGGGTTGATCGTCTTCACGTGGCTTTATTACCGGCTCCGGTCGTCTGTTAACTGGCATTTGTCTGATTACAGGTTTATAAATTTCCATCGTTCTGTTTATAACAGACGATGACTTTGACTTAGTCGCAGGCTTACTTAACGGTTTTGTTACCGGTTTAGTGACTTCAACTTTTACAGGAGGCGTAATTTTTTTCGCAACCGGTTTTTTAACTTCAACGGGTTTCGCTTTTTTCACTTCCGGTTTTTTCGCTATGGCCTTTTTTGCCAGTGGTTTCTTCGCAACCGGTTTTGCTTTTACCGGAGCTTTCGCTTTAGGAGCCGGCTTGGCAACTTTTTTCTTAGCAGTAGGAGCCGCCTTTTTTACCGGCTTTTTCTTCGGTGCCGGCTTCGACTTTGCTTTTGCTGAAGCCTTGCTCTTTGATTTGGTAGTTGTCTTCTTACTCATTGCGATTTGAATTGAGAGGATTGAAAATGGATTTAGCCATTAATTCAATCCGGCGGATGTATTATGTTTACGGATGGTGATTAACGTCGAAATTTCGTCATCTACATCAATACTCACTGAATCCTGATCGTTCAGGTGCTCAACGAGCGTTAAATTGGCTGCTAAAATTTCCGCGCAAATATACTCTTTATTATTGATCAGGGAATCGTGGATGGAAGCATGTTCCATGACGGTCAGATCGATACGGTCAGTGACCTCAAAACCACGATCTTTGCGTAAATTCTGAATTCTGTTGATGAATTCACGGGCAATTCCTTCTTCTTTTAATTCAGGAGTCAGGGTAATATCCAGTGCAACCGTTAGTTTTCCCTCATTGGTTACTTGCCATCCCGGAATGTCTTCGGAGGTGATTTCAACGTCTTCTTCAGTCAAAGTGACGGGCTGATTAATAATCAAAACTTCCAGCGATTTCTCTTGTTCCAGTTGACGGATCTGATCCTGATTCAATTGGCTGACAAATGCGGCAACGTCTTTCATGAGTCCACCTACCTTTTTGCCCAAAACTTTGAAGTTCGGTTTGATCTTTTTTACCAGAATGCCTTCAGTATCGGAAATGAATTCTATGTGCTTCACATTCACCTCCGCTAATATCAGTTCTTTCACCGCTTCTATTTTTTCCTGAAATCCTGCTTCTGTAATTGGAATTAATATTTTATTCAATGGCTGACGTACACGGATGTTTACTTTTTTGCGAAGCGATAACACCATGGATGAAATTTTCTGCGCCAATTCCATTCGTTCTTCTAATACTTTGTCAATGTATAACGGCAGGCTTACAGGAAAATCAGCCAGGTGAACTGCGCCTACTTTTTGTTTTCCCGAAACAGTATTTAAATCGCGGAATAATCTGTCGCTGAAAAACGGTGCAACAGGTGACATGACTAAAGCAACCGTTTCCAGACAGGTATAGAGTGTCTGATATGCAGCAATTTTATCTTCTGTATAATCTCCCTTCCAGAACCGGCGACGGGAAAGTCGCACGTACCAGTTGGAAAGATGTTCTGTTACAAAATCAGCAATGGCTCGTGATGCACGTGTTGGTTCGTAATCGGCATAGCTTTCGTCAACAGTTTTAATCAGTGAGTGCAATTCACTCAACATCCAGCGATCAAGCTCTGTTCTTTTTTCAATCGGAACCTCCACTTCTTTGAATGTGAATCCGTCGATGTTTGCATACAGAGCGAAGAAAGAATACGTATTATAAAGTGTTCCGAAAAACTTTCTTTGCACCTCTGTAATTCCGTCCAGATTGAATTTAAGATTGTCCCACGGTTGTGCATTGCTGATCATGTACCAACGGGTTGCATCAGCTCCGTATTTATCAAGTGTCTCAAACGGATCGGCAGCATTGCCCAAACGCTTAGACATTTTATTTCCATTCTTGTCGAGTACTAAACCATTGCTGACAACATTTCTATAAGCAACAGAATCGAACAACATGACGGCAATTGCATGCAACGTAAAAAACCATCCGCGTGTTTGATCAACTCCTTCAGCGATGAAGTCGGCCGGATACGATG
>JAYSPU010000224.1:0-16782 GCA_043721935.1 Bacteroidota bacterium
CAGGTATTCGTTTTCAGGCTGTAAATCTGACAGTGAACAATTGCAAATTCACCAATTGCCAAAACGGAATTTTAGAAGGAAATGGAAGCGTAACCACTAGCAATGTTAGTATTCAGAATTCCGAATTTCAGAATAACGGCTATCAATTGCAAAACGATCCGAATTACTCAGGATACGAGCATAATATTTACATAAGCGCAAGTGCAGATACACTACTGGTTGAAAATTGCTGGTTTCATCATCCGCGCGGGCAGGCAAATTCGCTCAAGACGCGGGCACAACGGGCTTTCATTCTGTACAATTTCATTGATGAAGAATCAACCGGCTATGGCAGTTGGGAAATTAATATTGCACAAGGCGGCCTAAATGTCATTCTTGGAAATGTGATTATTCAGGGACCGTCCGGAGCAAATCACGGCATCATTGGTTACGATGCTGCTACAAATTCAATTGAAGATTTTTATTTCGTGAACAATACCGTTATCAATCAGTTTGCCGGGAACATAAAATATTTCAATACAGTTCCCGCTTCAGGTATTACGACGTATAAAATTTACAATAACATTTTTGCTTCTGTCACCGGTGGCGGGAATACAATGTTCACCGGAAACACTCCAACAGTACTCGATTCCTCTCACAACCTGATCAGTCCGGATTACCTGACGCTTGGCTTTGTAAATCCGTCCTCGGGCAATTACAATTTAAGTGCTTCATCTCTTGCAGCAATTGATCAGGGAATAAATGCTGGTTTAACGAATACTGGTTTAGATTTAACACCATTATCGATGTATCAATCTTTTGATGGCGCATTAATTCCACGACTGACAAATGGATCCGCGATTGATATTGGAGCTTACGAGTATTCAGGCATCAATGAAATACAAACGAAGGAATCTGCAAACTCTTTTTACATTTCTCCAAATCCTTCCAATGGAAGACTTCAATTACATTTCAGTCCTGAACATTTTGGAAAAAATTATCAACTGGAATTGCATGATTTATCAGGCAACCAAATTCGGATCTTCACTCCTGCTCTGCTTTCTGAACAATCTGAATTAGATTTATCATTTTTAGCAAAAGGAATGTATCTGTTGAAATTTACCACAAGCAAAGAAACATTTCAACAGAAAATTATTCTCCGATAAAGCTGTCACTTTCATCGTCTGCATTGTCGGATGTACTAATTTTTGTAATCAGTTTTCTGTATACTTTATACAGGATTAAGTATTAGGTATTAAGACCTCTGACTAACTACCCAACTGACAACTGACCAACTGACAACTTAAAAAACTGACAACTGACCAACTAGTAAACTGACAACTGAAAAACTGACAACTGATAACTAATCAACTAATAAAGGCTTCACCACTCCACCGATCAAATCAATTGCCTCCATTAATTTTTCATGCGGCAATTCTGCTGTATCCATTTGAAATGTCACTCTTGTTATTCCGCCTAATGCTTCTGAGTGGCGGATAATTTTTTCTGCTACTTCTTCTGCACTGCCAACCAGCAAAGCACCTTGCGGACCAATTTGCGTTTCAAACCAATCTCTTGTCATTGGCGGCCATCCGCGTTCCCTGCCAATCTTCGTCATTGCTTCAGCGTAGCCCGGATAAAAATCATCGATCGCTTCCTTTCGTGTCTTCGCTACATAGCCAAGTGAATGCAATCCGACTTTTAACTTTTCAGGTGCATGTCCGGCTTGTGCTCCAGCTTGTTTGTACATATCAACCAACCGACGGAAACGATGTGTCTCTCCTCCGATGACTGCAACCATTAAAGGCAAACCTAATGTACCGGCACGAACAAATGACTCCGGTGTTCCGCCAACTCCAACCCAAATAGGTAATCGTTCTTGTTGCGGTCTTGGATATACAGGAATATTATTCATTGCCGGACGAAATTTTCCTGACCATGTCACGAATTCATTATCTCGAATTTTTAATAATAACTCCAGCTTCTCCGAATACAATTCATCGTAATCTTCTAACCTGAGTCCGAACAATGGAAAGGCTTCAGTGAAAGATCCGCGGCCGGCTACCATTTCAGCGCGACCGTTGGAGATTAAATCTAAAGTTGCTAAGCTTTCAAAAACACGAACAGGATCAGCAGCACTCAAAACTGTAACAGCAGTCGTCAGCCGAATGTTCTTCGTCCGACTCGCTGCCGCTGCCAAAATCAACAAAGGTGCTGAATCCAAAAATCCTTTACGGTGATGTTCTCCGATTCCAAATATATCCAGCCCGGCTTTGTCTGCATGTTCAATACGATTAAGCAACTGAGCCAATGCATCTGTATCACTTATTTTTCTGCTGTCATTTCCACTGAACATAGCAGCAAAACTGTCGATTCCGATTTCCATGGGGTCAAGGTAACGTGTTTGTGATTATTAATCGTCTTGTTGAAGTGAATTTTCGATATTTTCCAGCAACATGTATTCAGTACTAAGTATTCAGTATACTGAATACTGAATACTGAGTACTGAATAAAGAAATTAGAAAACAGACCACACTAATCAACCCAACAAACAACTGACCAACTGACAACTGACCAACTATAAGAACCATCATATATTGGTTGTTTTAAAAGCTCCTTCATTGCCACCTTTACAAAATGAAAATCAAAATGCTTTTTGCATGCATGTTACTTTCCATTTTCGTCAGGGCGCAGTTGGTGCCTGTTGATGTAAGGTCACTGGGAATGGGAAACAGCGATGTCGCTGCTGTTGATTCTGTGGGTATTCATTTGAATCCTGCAATGAATGTGTTGAATTCGCATGCTGTATTAAACGTGGCTTCTTATAACAAATATTTTATTCCTGAACTGGCTACCTATTCAGTCTCGTTTTTAAAACCAATTAATGAAACCAATTGTTCAACATTTAGTTTGGAACGAATGGGGAATTCGACCTATCACGAATTAAATTTTTCGGCCGGTTTGTCAAAAAAACTAAGTAGTAAAATGACAGCGGGTGTCCGACTTCATTATCAACAATGGAATTATGGAGATGAAAAATATTCAAATGAATCGGCAGTTATTCCTTCGGCCGGATTACTCATTAAATTTTATAAGAACTTAATTTTTGGCTGCAGAATAGAAAACTTCAAAGGTGTCTTTGGGAAATCAACCACTAAAAACAGAATCATTGCCTCATCCATTCAATCCGGTGTTTGCTTAGTCTTGAGTTCACAGGTGTCGGTTTCATCATCTATCGAACAAGTAACAGACAAAACACTCACCGGAAAGTTTGGGTGCGAATATAAGACAAATGAAAAACTAATCTTCCGTTCAGGAATTCAAACAGATCCGTTTCGTCAGTCGTTCGGAATTTGTGCATCACTCTTACATTATCGACTCGATATTGCTTTTATGACGCATCCTTCATTAGGCAATTCAGGTGCAATCGGAATAAATTTTATTTTATGAAAGGGTTTGTTCCGGTTATATTTTTCCTGCTCAGCCTAAATTTACAAGCACAACTTACAGATCCGCTACTGCAAGATGCCGCTGAATCCAATGCTTCAATTTCAGAAGAAACTGTCGAAGATGTAAATCCTGTTGAAATAGAAGAACTACAACGACATAAAATAAATTTGAATACCGGTCCTTTTGATGCTCTTCTCAGACTTCAATTGTTGAATATGATTCAGGTCAATGCTTTGGAAAATCATCGCAAGCGATTCGGAAATATAATTGCCTTACAGGAACTACAGGTAATTCCTGAATTCAACAAAGAAACTATTCAGCGAATTTTTCCTTATGTAAAAATTGATCAATCGGTATCGCCTGGTGAAATGCGAAGAGAATTAATTGTTCGATACAAAAGGATTTTCTCAGGTTATTCTAAAGGAATAATTCAACCGGCAGGACTTTTAATAAAATATCGTTATGACATTTCAAAAAACATAAGCGTCGGATTTTTGGCTGAAAAAGATGCAGATGAAAATATTCAATTCAATAAAAATCAATATGGCTTTGATTTCAATTCATTCTTCTTCTATTACAAAGAAACAAAATGGATTCGAAAATGGATACTTGGTGATTTCCGGATTCAATATGGTCAAGGTTTAACTGCATGGACAGGCGGATCATTCAGCGGAAATACCGTCATAGGAATATTTAAAGCAGGTGCAGGTATTTCGCCATCCATCAGCACAGATGAAAATAATTACCTGCGCGGTTCAGCTATTTCAATCGGAATAAAAAAATGGACAATCGATTGCTGGTTGTCTGCTCATAAACGTGATGCAAAATTGTATATCGATCCGACAAGTGAATCTTCCTACTTTACTTCCTTTCAAACCACAGGATTACATCGTTACGAAGATGAATTCAAAAACAAAAAAACAGTTTGGGACCAATACGCAGGCTGCAATGTAAATTACCAACATGGAAATCTTTCAATAGGTAGCACAGGTACAATTAGAAATTTCAATTCAGAAATAAGAACCACTGGCCGATTGTATGATCAGTTCGATTTTCAGGGTAAAACGTTACTGAATTTAGGAATTAACTATCGGTATGTATATCACAATACACTCTTGTTCGGAGAAATTTCATCAAGCCAAAACGGTGCAATCTCTTACATTCATGGAATGATAATATCGATTGGAAAAAATCTGACAGTAGCTTTTCATTACAGAAATTATTCACCACACTTCCAACCCGGCAATGCGAATGCAATTGGCGCAGGTTCTTCGCCAAAAAACGAAGAAGGAATTTACACAGGATTTCAATATCAACTTACACAAACGATTAGCGGACAGACACTACTTGATAATTACAATTATCCTTTCATCAAATACAGAGTTGATAAGCCATCTATGGGAAATGAATTTATTCAACAAGTCGATTATACACCGGGGAAGAAACTAAATATCCAGTTCCGATATAAAAGAAAAATGAAAGAATTGAATTTCACTACGGGTGAAAATAAAATAATGCTGGAAGATCAATATGCTCATGCATTCAGAATGTACAGTCGATTTGCCATTGATGACAATTGGGATTATGCCACACGAATTGAATATTTAACCATTGAAAAAAACAATCGGCAAATAACCGGAATGTCAGTCAGCACCGATTTATTTTATCATCCTAAACTTTCACATTATTCCTGGAATGCACGTTATGCTGTTTTCAATTGCAAAGACTTTGATGCCAGAATCTATCAATACGAAAATGACATTCCGGGATCATTTTCAATTCCATTTTATTATGGAAAAGGAAATCGGTTTTATTTCAATCTGAATTATCAATGGAATCGTTCTACTACACTTTCCATTCGATATGCTGTAACTGATTATACAAGTGGCGGACGATCTGCTGAATTGCGGGCTCAACTTAGGATTCGGTTGAGTTAGGATTTGTTCAAAATAAATCCGGCTGATGTTAACTCTTCCCAAAAACTTGGATAAGATTTAGTCACAACAGTTTCATTATCCAATTGAACCTGAATTCCTGTCAATGCTAAAGGTGCCAATGACATGGCCATTCGATGATCGCCGTGAGTTTTGAATTGAATAATTTCCTTCGCTACAAAGCCTGTTGGTGTAATTATTAAACTGTCTGTATTAATTTCAATATGACAATTCATTTTCTCCAGCTCCAATTTCATACTTTGCAAACGATCCGATTCTTTTATAACTAAGTTTTTCAATCCGGATAAAGTTGCCGGAATTCTTTTTGCCACGCAAACAGCAGCTACTGTCATTGCAAGATCAGGGTAATCAGTAAAATCAAATGAAAAATGTTCCGGTTGTTTAACGAAAGTAGAAGTCAGTCTGACGCCTTCATTTGAGAATGTAGTTTCCACTCCAAATGTTTTCATCAAATCGACGATAATAGCATCGCCCTGAATTGAATCCCCGGACAAACCCTTTAAAAACAAATCCGCTTCTTCAGACAATGCAGCAATTGCACACCAATACGATGCAGACGACCAATCATTTTCAACGCGAATGGAAGTTGAACGATATTCTCCGGGATGGATTTTAATTTTGCTTCCATCCCACTCTACTTTTGCTCCGCAACGTTCCATCAGAGAAGAAGTCATTTGCAAATAAGGTTTACTTACAATTTGGTCAGACAGTTCAATTTCTAATCCATTCGCCATGTTCACTCCAATCATCATCAAAGCAGAAATATATTGTGAGCTCTGATTTGATTCGATCAAGATTTTTCCGCCTGACAAGGACTTTCCTTTTATAAGCAATGGTGGAAATCCTAATTGTTCCGCAAATTGAATGTCAGCTCCTAATTGTTGCAGTGCGTCTACCAATATGCCGACAGGTCGTTGTTTCATGCGACTACTTCCTGTCAACAAAAATTCACCTTCTGTAAGAGAAAGCAAAGCTGTTAAAAATCGAAACGAAGTTCCGGCATCTGAGACATCAACTGTTATTTTTCCATTCTTAGAAATCAATGACAAAGCTTGAATCAATGTTTGCGAATCGGAAGAATCGGATAAATTCTGAATGTCAATTTTACCTTTTGACAAAGCATTGATAATTAACAAGCGATTTGAAATACTTTTAGATGCAGTTCCTTCGACTCTAGCTTCGACAATACCGGAAGGATATGAAATGCTTAACATATCAGGCAAAATGTTCCATAGAAAATGAAATTGCTTCTTCCATTTGTTCAGTCGTCGGCGAAAAAAGTCCGGCAGGTTTGGCTGTTTTATTCAATAAGAAAATCGAATAATTCCCCTTTACATTTTTCTTGTCATTCTTCATTCGTTTCAATAATTGTTCAGATGAAAAATTACACTTCACGGTTCCGAAAGCTGAACGAATTTGTTTGCTAACTGTTGTCAATTCCTTTTCATCAAATCCCGCCAAGCGATGACTTAAAAATAATTCGGCAATAATTCCAATGGCAACTGCTTCTCCATGTAAGTATGCCGTTCCTTTCAACGACTCAGATTCCACTGCATGGCCAATGGTGTGACCGAAGTTCAACAGCTTGCGTGTTTCCAGTTCTTTAAAATCTGCAGCGACAATTTTTTTCTTAATGGAAATATTGGCTGCAATTGTTTCTTCTGAAATCTGAAACGGATCATTCGAAATTAAATTCAAAGCATGTTTTAATAACGATTCGCTTGCGATTAATCCGTGTTTGATAATTTCCGCATAGCCGCTTAATAGTGTCCTGTATGAAAGTGTTTTCAAATACGCCGGTGAAATGACTACAGCTTTTGGAATTGAAAATAATCCGATCATATTTTTATAATCGTCAACGTCCACTCCTGTTTTTCCTCCGACAGATGCATCTACCATTGCTAATAAGGTTGTCGGAATGTTGATGAAATCAATTCCTCGCATGAAAACGGATGCTGCGAATCCGCCTAGATCTGTTACCATTCCTCCACCCAGATTAATCAATAAACTTTTTCTGTCGGCCGAATGACGCATTAACTCCTTGCAAACAAATTCAACCGTCGCCAGATTTTTATACTTTTCTCCATTGCCGATTGAAATTACTCGTGCATTATTAAATAAAGGATAGTGCTTTTGAAACACAGGAAGGCATTGTTTCTTTGTGTGTTCATCTGTCAGAATAAAGGCCGTTGAATACCTCTCAAACCGATTTAAAGCATTCAGAAAATGATCCGAAGGCGAGCCGAAAAAAACGGTGTCGGTTGATTTAACATTCATTACTCGAGTACTTTTCCTTTTTCCGATGAATTCATAATTTCCGTTTGCAAACGGATCGATTCATCGTGTATCAGTTGATACAAACCAAAAATAAAATCAACGTCCAGTTCTTTTAAATTACCGGATTGTTGTCTTGTTTGTACAATTTCATTCCATCGTTCAGCCTGGAAGATGGTCATGTTATTCTCTTTCTTATAATGACCAATATTTTTTGCCAGATTCATTCGTTCGGCAAGCAATACCAGTAATTTTTCATCAATGGTATCAATACGATCTCTTAACTCTTCGAGCAGACTTAAAAACAATGTGTCACTGACAATTGCATTTCGAATCACTAATTTGTCCAGCAGATCAATCAAAGCAGCCGGTGTCATTTGTTGTTCGGCATCGCTCATTGCGCGATCCGGATTTGGATGAACTTCTATCATCAATCCATCGTAATTTAAATCCAAGGCAATTTGTGAAACTGAATGTATAAGTGATCGTGATCCGCAAATGTGGCTTGGATCACATATAAGTGGTAAGTTTGGAAATCTTCTTTTTAATTCAATAGGAATAGGCCAGTTTGGAGAATTACGGTAACGCGTTTTCTCAAAAGTTGAAAATCCGCGATGTATAGCCATCAGCTTTTCAATTCCTGCTCTGTTCAATCGCTCAAATGCTCCTATCCACAATTCAAGTTCCGGATTGATCGGATTTTTAACCATCACCGGAATATCAACGCCTTTTAATGCATTGGCAATTTCCTGTACTAAAAACGGATTGACCGTTGTACGCGCTCCTATCCATAAAACATCAATTGACTGTTCCAGTGCTTCTTCCACATGCATAGGACTGGCTACTTCTACACATACCTGAATGTTATTTTTCATTCCGGCTTCTTTGAGAAAACGAAGTCCTTCAGTTCCTATTCCCTGAAATGAATCAGGTCGTGTTCGTGGTTTCCAGATACCACCTCTTAAAAGCTGAACATTTGCACCATTCAATGCAGCAGCAACCTCATGAATTTGCGCCTCTGATTCCACTCCGCACGGACCGGCAATAATAAAAGGACGATCTGCTTTCGAAGACCATTTCTGCAACGGTTGGCTGCTAATTTGAGCTGGAGACATTGTTGACAAAGATAAGGGTTTCGGTGATAGAACAGGCAATTAGCAAGAACTGATTCACCTTAAATTACCACTCAACAATTTAAAGAGGCCTTGTGTTTCAAGTGCTTGCGGAAAGAATTGTTTAAAAAGCCATCCGGAAGATTAATCCATTGGATTTATTAAGAGTTCAGAAAAGAATCGCCCAACCTTTTACCATCTATTTTGTATTCAATCAACCAATGCTTAGGTTTGCATGCTGTGAAAAACAAACTGGTTTCTTTTGATAATACGGAAGTAGCATTCAGCGCTCAATCGAATGCAGATTTAAAACGTTCATACTGGTTATTTAAAACAATCAGTTTTAATTGGCTGGTAAAAATTTCTCCTCCATTTGTCAACTTCGCTTTATCGGCAAAACTACCTGTCAAAGGACTTATCAAGCGAACAGTATTCGGACATTTTTGCGGTGGTGAAACTATTACAGAATGCAGTGCAACGATTGACAAGTTAGCAAGCTATAAGATAGGAACTATTCTGGATTATTCTGTTGAAGGAAAAGAATCTGAAGCAGATTTTAAACGATCGCTTGAACAGACGTTAGAAACAATTGCTGTTGCTAAAAACAATCCCTTTATTCCCTTCTCCGTTTTTAAACCAACCGGATTTGTCCGCTTTGAAATACTGGAGAAAAAAAATGCCGGCGAAACATTAACGAAGGAAGAGGAAATTGAATTTTCAAACTTCAAAGCGCGGGTTGAGCTCATTTGTAGAACCGGACATGATAATGGCGTTCCTGTTTTTGTAGATGCAGAAGAAAGTTGGATTCAAAATACCGTAGATGAAGTCGTTCGGGAAATGATGATGAAGTACAATCAGAAAAATATAATCGTTTACAATACGATTCAAATGTACAGACACGACAGACTTGCTTATTTTAAAGAAAGTCTGGAACATGCTCATAAGAATAATTACAAAGCCGGATTTAAAATTGTACGTGGCGCATACATGGAAAAAGAAAGAGCTCGCGCTGAAAAATTAAATTATATCTCTCCTATTCAACCCGACAAACGCTCAGCCGATCAGGATTACGATGCAGCATTGAAACTATCAATGGAGCATCTGGATATATTGTCCATTTGTGCAGGAACACACAATGAAGAAAGCAGTTTGCTTTTGACTGAATTGATGGATACTAAAAATCTTCCACACAATCATCCGCACATTTGGTTTTCGCAATTGTATGGAATGAGTGATCACATCAGCTACAACCTGGCAAAAGCGGGATACAATGTTTGCAAGTATGTACCGTATGGTCCTGTCGATTTTGTTCTTCCTTATTTAATTCGCAGGGCACAAGAAAACACCTCAGTTGCCGGACAAACAAGTCGTGAATTATCGCTCATTCAAAAAGAATTATTGCGGAGAAAGAATAATCAACAATAGGTTTTAAAATATCTGCATTGATTTTCAGACAGATTTTCGTACTTTTAAAATCATTAAACAGAATCACTTTTTCTTTTCAAATTTTTAAAGCGATAGAAAAAGAAAGAGTGAGAAAACAATACTCATATGACTTTACGACAATTTTGGGACTATGAATTTTTTCACGCAGCCCGGCTAAGTTTGTCTGTTGGAGATGTCACCATTGTTTTTAGCGTTTTGCTTTTTGCTTTTCTTCACCCATTAGAAAAGTTTTATTAAAAAAAGCTGAACAACAAACAAAAAGCAATGCCGGAAGATTTTATACGTACGCTCAGCTTATCAAGTACACGATTTTTGTATTCACTTTATTCATCGTTTTAGAAATACTGGGGATTCATCTTACCTCTTTAAAAGCCGGTGGTGCCGCTTTGTTAGTAGGTTTAGGTTTTGGTTTGCAACATACTTTCAATTATTTTGTAAGTGGTATTATTATTCTTTGGGAAGGAAGTTTACAAGTCGGAAACATCGTTGAAATTCAAAACATCGTTGGCAGAGTAAAACACATAGGAATACGCACATCAAAAATTACTACCCGTGATGGAGTTACGATCATCGTTCCGAATTCAAAACTGGTTTCAGAAAATGTAGTGAATTGGAGCCACCAGCAAGTTGACCGAACCAGATTCATGATTCGATTTTCAGTCAGCGTGGACAGTGACCTGAATCTTGTTCAGAGTATATTGCTGAAAGTAGCATCAGAACATCCGGATGTGGTAACCAATCCCGCTCCAAAAGTTCGCTTTTATGACTTTAACGAATCGGGATTTGTAATTGACCTCTTATTCTGGACATTGAATATGTTTTTCGTGGAAACTGTAAAAAGTGAAATGCGATTTAAAATTGTCGAAGAGTTTCGACGGGCAGGAATTCGAATTTCATTTCCACACTTTGAATTGGTAAAATAGCTTCTGCTGTTCACTTTTTATAATCTGGCCGCCTTGATTAAATCAAGATCTTTATATGGCAATCGGCACAACTCAGCAATGTATCGGTTTGTAATTGAACCATTGTACATATACACTCCGTCGCGAACCGATTTATTTTTCCAGATCACTTCTTCTATTCCGCCTTCGTCTCCGGCTGATAATAATATCTGGGTAAAAATATTACTCAATGCTGTGGACGCTGTTCGCGAAACACGTGAAGCAATATTTGGAACGCAATAATGGACAACTCCGTATTTTTTAAAGACAGGCTGAAGATGATTCGTTACCTCTGAAGTTTCAAAACAGCCACCTTGATCAATACTTACATCTACAATCACCGAACCGACACGCATCTCACTTACCATCTCTTCAGTCACAACTATTGGTGTTCGTCCTTCACTACTCCTTAATGCGCCAATTGCTACATCTGCATTCTTTAATTCTTTCAATAAAATACTTGGGGTAATTATAGAAGTAAATATAGATCTGCCTAACCGATGTTGTATTCTTCGAAGCCGATGAACTGAGTCATCAAATACTCTCACATTTGCTCCAAGTCCTAATGCTGTTCGTGCTGCATATTCTCCAACTGTTCCGGCTCCAAGAATGACAACCTGTGTCGGAGGTATCCCTGCTACTCCTCCTAATAATTCACCTTTTCCATTGAAGGCATTGCTTAGGTATTCTGCGGCAATTAAAATACATGTACTACCGACAATTTCACTCATAGCCTGAATAATCGGATACATTCCCGATTCTTCACGAATGAATTCGTAGGCAATTGCAGTAATTTTTTTTCCACTTAATGCTTTAATATATTCTGTGTTTTGCATGCTCATTTGCAAAATAGAAATGAGCGATTGACGTGGTTGCATCAATGTAAGTTCTGCTTGTGAAGGTGGAGCTACTTTCAAAATAATATTCGCCTTGTACACTTCTTCCGGACCGTATGCGATGCGTGCACCTGCTTCAGAATAATCAGAATCCTCAAACTTTGATGCATTGCCGGCACCGGTTTCAATCACAATTTCATGACCTCTGTTTGACAATAATGCTACAGCTTCAGGAATGAGAGGTACTCGATGCTCCTGGAATGAAGTTTCTTTCGGTATACCAATAAATAAATTCTTCTGCTGTTTTCTGATCTCCAGCATCGCTTCAAGCGGCATGGCCGCAGAAGCTGCAAGTGAAGATAATCCGGGTGATCTTTCAATCATATTCAAACGTAATCAGGCGACCATATGACCTTAGTTGTAAGGTTATTTTAATCAGCGGGTGAGGCAATAAATTTAGAATATTTTCAGGCCATTCAATTAAACAAATAGCACCACTTTCAAAATATTCTTCACAACCAATGTGTATAGCTTCTTCTTCCTTTTCCAGACGATAAAAATCAAAATGGTAGATTGACCCAGTAGGGCAATTGTATTCGTTTATAATTGAAAAAGTAGGACTATTAACTGTATTCTTTACTTCTAAAGCTTTGCAAATGTATCTGATAAAGGTCGTTTTACCTGCTCCCATCTGACCGTAAAAGGCAAAAATGCTATTGCTTTTGGCAAATCTTAAAAGCAATTCAGCCGCTTTTTCCAATTCATCTTCTCCGTGGATTTCCAGCTCTACCTTTTCACTCATGGTGCTTAAATTCTGACATATTCAAAGAGTGGGTACAAAAAGCATATTCATCTTCAACTGTATTGGATGCAACAACGATCAATTTGTCTCTAGTGTGGTTTTGAATTAACTCATTATACCAACGCATTCCTTCCTTATCTAAATTCGAACACGGTTCATCCAACAAAAGCAATTCACTGTCAGAGCAAACAGCTAACGCTATCTTCACTCGTTGCTTCATCCCGGAACTAAAATATCTGTACACTGAATCTTTTTTAAACTCTAATCCGGTTTCGCTCAATACAGTTTTTCTCAACGATTCATTTTGTTTTTTAAAAGAAAAATGAAATCGAATCAATTCATCAAGCGTAAATTCTTCAATCAATTCTAAATAAGGTGCTACAATACTTAAACTTTTATAGATACTGTCATTCGGCACAACACTAGCTGAAGTTGAAAAAGAAATGAATCCTTCCGTTGGTGTAATTGCTCCTGAAATCAATTGTAAAAGGGTGCTTTTACCTGAGCCGTTTGGACCAAGAATTACATAACGTTCCGGCGATTTAAAAGAAAGATTTACATTTCTGAAAATCCATTCGCGGTAATATTTTTTTCCTGCATTCGATAAAACAATTTCCACCGGTCTGATTGATCAGATATTAATATGAACACTAAAATTTACTTTGTACTACATTGAATCTTTCAATGTAGTATCAACGGGACTTAAAATTCTGCTTCCTGACTATTGTATCCTTTCATCAATCCTCTGGTCGACTGACGAATAAAAGCCAAAATCTGATCTCGCTCTATTGAAGGTTTAAAATCTGTCTCAATTCGTTCCAATGCATTTGTGTTACTAAGACCTTTGACGAAAATAGTACGGTAGATGTCCTGAATTTGATTTATCGTTTCCGGTGTAAATCCACGACGACGAAGTCCAACTGAGTTAATGCCTACATAAGCCAAAGGTTCATGTGCAGCTTTTACAAATGGAGGAACATCTTTTCTTACCAACGATCCTCCGCTGATCATTACATGAGAACCAATCTGTACAAACTGATGAATCGCTGAAAGCCCTCCTATAATTGCATGATCTGCAATAGTAATGTGTCCTGCTAAGGTTACTCCATTTGCAAGGATACAATGATTACCAACTATACTATCGTGAGCAATGTGAACATATGCCATCAACAAGCTATTCGATCCAACGACTGTTTTACCTAATGCTTTTGTACCTCTATTCACTGTTACAAATTCACGAATAATGGTACTGTCTCCAATTTCAGCTGTCGTTTCTTCTCCTTCAAATTTTAAATCCTGTGGAACAGCAGCAATGACGGCTCCGGGAAAAATCTGACAATTTTTACCGATGCGTGCACCCGGAAAAATAGTCACGTTATTTGCTATCCATGTATTATCCCCAATGATAACATCATCGTGGATAACTGTGAAAGGATCAATCCTGACATTGATGCCTATTTGAGCACCGGGATGAACACTAATGAGAGATTGATTAATCGTGACGGACATGGATCTTTTCGTTATTATTTCTTTTCGCGCCGAACAATCTGCGCCATCATTTCAGATTCCATGACAACACGGTTTCCAACATATGCTTTTCCTTTCATGTGACAAATTCCTCTGCGAATAGGTGAAACGAGTTCGAGAGAAAAAACAATCGTATCTCCGGGTACTACCATGTCTCTGAATTTTGCCTGCTCAATTTTCATAAAATAAGTAAGGTAGTTTTCAGGATCAGGCACTGTACTCAGTACCAGTATCCCTCCAACCTGTGCCATTGCTTCTATCTGAAGTACACCAGGCATTACGGGAGATCCGGGGAAATGTCCCGGAAAAAACCATTCGTTCATAGTCACACTCTTTACTCCGACCACATGTCGATCACTCAGTTCAATAATTTTATCAATAAATAAAAATGGTGGTCGATGTGGCAAAAGCTTCATGATTCCATTGACATCGAGAATTGGTTTTTGTTCTGGATTGTATTTCGGGCTTCTTTCACGGAAACGATCACGCTTCATAAGATTTTTAATCATGCGCGCAAATTCAACATTGGCAACGTGTCCGGGACGTGCTGCAAGAATATGCCCTTTCAATGGAGCTCCAACTAATGCTAAATCACCAACGATATCCAACAACTTATGACGAGCAGGTTCATTCTGAAACCGAAGTTTTACATTGTTTAAAAATCCGCGCTCTGCTGTAATGTTCTTTATTTTAAAAACATCAGCCAGATAATTCAATCGCTCCTGTGATACCGGTTTGTCAACGACGACAATTGCATTGCTGATGTCTCCACCTTTAATCAGGTTATGCTGTAGCAGCATCTCCAGTTCATGTAAGAAACAAAATGTGCGGGCGTCACTGATCTCGGAACGAAACTCTCTGATGTTATATAAAGTGGCATGCTGAGTACCGATTAAATCGCTGTTGTAATCCACCATTACAGTGATGCGAAAATCGTCACTTGGTACTGCTAACATTTCTGTTTTGCGTGACGGATCTTCGTATGAAATATTTTCGCTTAAGGAATAATATAATCGTTCTTCTTTCTGCTCTTCGATTCCTGCCTTTATAAGTATGTCCATAAATGGACGCGAACTTCCATCCAGTATCGGAGTTTCAGGACCATCAATTTCCATCAATACATTGTCGATTTCCAATCCGGCCAATGCAGCAAGAACGTGTTCGATAGTACTAACTCTGGCTCCATTTTTACTGATCGTAGTTCCTCTTTCCGTATCGCTGACATTGTCCACATCTGCCTCTACAATTGGCGATCCCGGTAAATCAATGCGACAAAATTTATAACCATGATTCTCGGGTGCTGGTTTAAACGTCAGGGTAACACTTGCACCTGTATGTAAACCAATCCCAGATATTGAAACGGCACTTTTAAGTGTAGTTTGTCTGATAATTGCCGGCTGTGCGGCACTGTCAACTGGTTGAGTATTCACGATAGGTTCTGCAATAGCCTGATTTTCAGTCATTTCAATGAATTATAGTGCACTTGGATACCTTTCTTATTTAAAGGAAGTCAAAAATAAAAATAAATAACTGAAATGAAAGGTATTGAGTAAAGCGATTAGGAAACAATTTGCTTCAGATCTGCAATCATTTGCTCCAATTCCTTAATTCTTTTTTCTAAAAGCGGCAGTTTGCGGAAAACAACATACGATCGTTTGTACTCGCCAATATTAAATGCCGGTGAACCTTGTACAATTTCTCCCTCCGTAACAATGCTGCTTCCAATCCCGGATTGGGCGGCTATTTTAACTTTATCAGCAATTGTAATGTGACCAACAATTCCAACCTGGCCGCCAATCATACAATCACGACCTATTTTAGTTGAACCTGCAACACCTGTTTGCGCTGCGATTACAGTATTTTCGCCTACATCGACATTGTGTGCGATCTGGATCAGATTGTCTAATTTGACTCCTTTGCGAATATAGGTTGAACCCAAAGTAGCCCGGTCGATAGTAGTATTAGCTCCGATTTCTACATGGTCTTCAATGACCACATTTCCAATTTGTGCAACCTTGTTGTATTGATTTTCACTATTTGGGATAAATCCAAAACCATCTGCTCCTATTACAGTTCCTGTATGCAAAGTACATTCACTGCCTATGATACAATCTGAATATACTTTCACTCCGGAAAACAATGTTGTGCCTTCACCGATAACTACATTATCTCCTATATAAACCTGTGGCCAGATTTTAACATTCTTCCCTATGACCACATTCTCTCCAATGTAAGTGAATGCACCGAGATAACCATTTTCACCAATCGTAGCGGTAGCAGAAACAAATACAGGCTCTTCTCTACCTGACTTTTCTCTCTTGATCTGATTATAAACATCAAGTAAATGAACAAAACTTTCATAGGCATTTTGAACCCAGATCAACGTTGCATTGACTGCCTGATCAGGTTGAAAATTACTGTCAACAATGACAACCGATGCCTTTGTTGTATATATAAATG
>JAYSPU010000225.1:0-8235 GCA_043721935.1 Bacteroidota bacterium
CGCCGAGGTAGGGGTCAAATCCGGATTTGCAGCCTTTACCAATACCAACTTTCGGATTGATCGGAAATAAATCAGTAAGTGCTCCGGAAATAGGATCAAATTTACACATTACCTGATCTGAAGTTGGGGAAGTTGGAAGATCTGCTTCGACTGTCATTTTACTTAGAAGCAGTCTGAAACTCCATGCAAAGTGTGAGATTTACATATTTGCCGCATTTTGCGTTTAATTTTTTCCGTACTTTCGCCCTCATGATAGCCATTGGTAAAACGTTTGTTTCAGAAGATGTCATAGAGAAACAATTTGTCTGCGACCTGAATGCCTGTAAAGGTGCTTGTTGTGTGAAAGGCGACTATGGCGCTCCTTTGGAGGATGATGAACTCGAACAACTGGACAAGGTCTACGATAAGGTTAAGCCTTACATGCGTCAGGAAGGAATTGATGCTGTTGAAAAACAGGGGAAATATCTGCTATACGAAAGAAAAGAATGGGTTACGCCATTGGTGAGCGGAAAGGAATGTGCTTATGTATACTTTGAAGAAAGCATTGCCAAATGCGCTATTGAAAAAGCATATTACGATGGTAAGGTAGATTGGAAGAAACCTATCAGTTGTCATCTTTACCCTATTCGTCTTACTAAACAAAAGAACGGGTATGAAAAAATCAATTACGATCGGTGGAACATTTGTAATCCGGCTTGCAAACTGGGCAAGTCTTTACAGGTTCCGGTTTTTAAATTTTTAAAGGAGTCGCTTGTGCGACGCTACGGTGCTGATTGGTACAAAGAGCTTGAGCTGGCTGCTGATTTACTGGAGGAAACTAAGGCGAAGAAAAAAGCGAAGTTGGTAAAATAGTAACCTCAGTTAAAAGTTGCTTGACTTTTATTCGACAGAGTTTTTTTTCAACAGAATGGAATGCAATTTTTTTCATTCGTGTTCAATAATTTTTCTAATCACTTGGGTTTAGAAAATGTTGAGTTACAGATTATATGCTTTAATTCGCCAGAGTAATTTCCCACAGAATACACAGATCTCACAGAAACTCCACAGAAAATTATGAATCAAATTCTGCGAGATCTCCGCGCAATCTCCGAGATCTGCGGGAGAAAATAAATTGCCACGAATGCACATCAACTTTTGTTCTAACACTCATCTGCAAGATCTCCGCGTAATCACCGGGATCTGCGGGATCTGAATTTAAATTTCTTCCTCAACTTTATAAAAAGTCTTCGTTGACGACTCACAGAGCGGAATAAACTTTTGATACAATTCATGAAACTTCGGATCAGCTGCCCATTGAGATCGATGTGTATCCATTTCTTTCCAATCTTCCAGTGAACTTTCCAATACTAATGTGTATGATGGCCCAGTCAGATCGGTTAATACTCGAAAATCCTTGACATCTTTAGCTTTCATTAGTTTCATTATTTCTTTCCAAAGTGCAATAGCATCCTTTGCTTTTCCAAATTTGAGACGGAATTCATTTCGTTCGATAAACATGATGTTGAATTTTAAGAGTGAACTTAATTAATAAAGAAAATAAACGACTATTAACTACTTGAAATTACAAAAAATCAGTTTGCATTACAAATTAATTATTTCTTTTACGAATGCATTTGCACTTTATACAACATAATCCCGGCAATAGCTTCAGCTCTGGTGACAGCTTCTTCGGCCTTTTCGCCGTAGAAATTTTCTTGAAGAGTTTCTGTCCACAACTTTAACCAACGATCGAAATGCTCTTTCTCTAAAGGTGAATGTTCATTTAACTGAATGTGCTTGACCATTGGATTACCTGTATAAGTCGAATTACCAAATAAAATCCCTGACCAGAATTCAACCATAATCGGAATGTGTTTTTCCCAGGAAATCGGGATCACTTTTGTAAAAAAATATCCAATGGTATCATCAACGACAACTTTTTTATAAAACTTATCGATTAAAAAAGCAATGTCGTCACGATTTTCAAGTAGCTTAGGTTTTGTTGCAGTAATTTCCATCATCCGCATTTAGTAGTTCCACAACTCATACACTTCAAACATCCTTCCTCGTATATGAGTCCGTCCGGATCGCCGCATGCTTCACACATTCGATCAACAGCCGCTGTACCATCGGGAATAAATTTTTTCAATGTTCGCTCTACTCCTGCTTTCCAGCTGTTGATGCTGTCATCATTCAGGTGAAGATTTTCTACCAGATCCACGACTTGCGCTAATGGCATACCATGTCGCAACACTCCGCTGATCAGCTTTGCATAATTCCAATATTCTTTATTGAATGACTTCGACAAGCCTTCTAAGCGGACGAGGTTTTCATTTTTATCCAGGTATTGAAAATCGTATCTTGATTTTTCTCCATTTGCATTTTTCTTTACAATCCATCCTTTGGTGATGTAATCGGGAAGATCAAGACCTTCTTCTACATGACCGGTAAAAATTTCATACGGCTTTTGATCTAACAAACCTACGTAAGCAATCCATTTTTCATTGCCATTTAAAAAACGCATGACAACAGCATTCAGTTTTTCAGGACGAGGCGGTGCTTTACTTTCAATAATCGTTTCAAGTAAATTCGATTGCTTTTGTTCTGCAGCAACCAACACACCACTCCGTGAACCATCACGATAAACTGTAACTCCTTTTAATCCCTGCTTCCATGCTTCAAAATAAATATTACTTACTTGTTCTTCTGTTGCATCCTGATTTAAATTCAATGTCGAACTGATTGAATGCGTGGTGTATTTCTGTACGACGGCCTGCAATTCAATTCTTTTTTTCCAATCAATTTCTCCTGCTGTAGAACCGAAATACGGGCTTTTATTTATATCATCAGAGCCGGCCACTTGCATCCACGTTTTCAGTTTAGGATGAAAGACAATAAATTCCTGCCAGGCATCACCCATTGCATCTGTAAAATCGACTCGTGCATTACCATCAGCCGGATTTACTTTTCTTCTTCGTTTATACGACAACATAAAAACCGGTTCAATGCCGGATGATGTTTGCGCCAATAAACTTAACGTTCCTGTTGGTGCAACGGTACTGATGGAAATATTTCTCCTTCCATGTTTCATCATGCGTGAATACAAATCAGGGAATTCTTTTTCCATCATTTGAATAAAGTGCGATGTGTTTTCAACTGCAGGATTAAAAGCTTCAAACTTACCGCGTTCAATGGCCATGTCTACACTGCTGTCAAATTCAGCTTCACATTTCACACGCATTAGTTTTTCTGTAAAAGCAATTGCATCAGACGAATCAAACGATAAGTTAACAGCAGCAATGGCATCTGCAAGCGCAGTGAAACCTAATCCTGTCCGACGGCCTTTTTTTCCTGCTTCGTATAATAAATTCCATGTTCGCCATTCTGTATCTTTGATATAATCCGGCTCGGGATCGCTTTTTACCTTGATTAAAATTCGTTCGATTGCTTCCAGTTCAAGATCAACCAGATCATCCATCAGCCGTTGCGACTCATATGTCTTTTCATAAAACTCATGAAAGTCAAATTCTGCATTTTCCTGAAATGGGTTTTTTACAAATGAAAATAAATTGAGTGCAATCAATCGGCAACTGTCACCGCCTTGCATGGCAATTTCAGAGCAAGGATTAGTCGATACGTTTTTAAATCCGGGATAAACAGAAGAAGTAGAGTAGTCATGTTGACGATCCCAAAATATCAATCCGGGTTCAGCCGATTGATGAGCAGCGTGAATAATTGCCTTCCATAAATCCGGTGCATTAATTTTTTTCTCAAAGACAGGAGTATGTTCAAGAGGAAAACGCAAGGTGAATTCCTGATTCGCTTCAACTGCTGACATGAATTCATCCGAAAGTCGTACAGAAATATTTGCTCCTGTAACCTTTGATAAATCCTGTTTGATAGTTACAAATTGAAAAATATCCGGATGCGCTACATCAAGTGTAATCATCAATGCTCCTCTTCTGCCCAGCTGTGAAACTTCGCGCGTTGTGTTAGAGAATCGTTCCATAAATGAAACGGCTCCTGTTGTAGTAGCAGCGGCATTTGAAACCGACATGCCGGCAGGACGTATCGTGCTTAGATCCAATCCGACTCCGCAACGTCTTTTAAATAATTGTGCTAATTGCTGATCGGCAAAAAATATTCCGCCGTATGAATCAAAAATTTCAGGCAATACAATACAATTCGAAAGCGATGCAATCACATTTGGATTTCCCAATGATGACATGACACTTCCCTGCGGAATAACATATTGAAAGCGATCAAAAAAATAAAATATTTTTTCTTCGGTCAATGCACTTCTAATTTGTCCATATTCAGAAAGCAATGGCATATCCTTCGGTTGGACGGAATATTTATTTTCAATCCGTGCAAATTCAGCAGCCATTCGTTGATGCATATCAGCAGGTGTTTTCTCCAGAAAATTTCCCTGCTTATCTTTCATGGCATATTTATTCAACCATGTTGTTGCCGCTAAATCATCACCATTGAAATAGTCGATTGCAGCTTGCAGCGCTGTTTTATAATCATAATAAGCAGAAGGCTTAATCACGGACATAATAGATTCCATAATAAAATGTTTTCGCCAAAAGTAGCCATTACAAAAAGTGGATCAGGATGACAAAGATCATCTATTCCGGTATTTTATTGTAAAAATATGAACATCATTTAATCGCATACAAATTAAGTTTGTACGCAAGTATAAAGTTACGAAACAAAAAGACTTAACAGAAAAATTTAATTACTTATAACTATCCGGTGTAATTGTCTGTCTCCATTTACAATCACTTCCAGGAAGTACATGCCTTCATTCAAATTAAATTCAGAAAGAGGATACGTCCATTCATATGTACCGGCCGACTGATTTGTAGCATCAGTATGTAACATGGTTTGTCCGGTTAAATTATAAAGTTTGATGCTGACAGAAGATGTATTGTCGAGTGTATAATGAACATGAAATTCATCTTTCACCGGATTCGGATAGACCACCAGATTTAAATCTGTCAAAGCAGATGGAGGCTGAGCAGTGGAAGTAGCTATTCTGTAACCATTTTTCCAACAACCGCGAATAGGTGCAGCAGTTGCAGCAGTTCCTGAGTGGACAAGCCCATACATGTCTTCAATCGTACGAAGTACATTAAAGTGATTGATAGTAGTAGAATATTGACCTTGCTTTACCATAGGTCCGTTGAAAATAGTTACGATCCGATTGTTGCTTGAATTATCATCTTCATCAAAAGTCAAAATCAACATACTGTTGTGTGTACGCGCCCATTGAACGTAATTATTTAATTTATTATAAAACCATGTATCACCCGTTGTAATGGCTGCATTGCCAGTACCATCGTGCATACTGCTTAAAAGATCCGGAAGCACAAAAGAAACGGTTGGCAATAAATTATAATCGGTTGGAAAAGCTGTTAACGGTTGATTTTGCGTTGTAGAAACCTGATTAACTCCTGTGCCCATCCAATTGGCAACAGGATTATGTTTACGGACATAATAACCACTCGCAGCACCATCCCAACCAACACTTGGTAATCCTTCAGAATACGAAACATGTGAACGCCCGGCAAGTTGCAGAGCGTATGCTAAATTCATCGTATTAAAATGCGCAGGAGGAACATTGTTATTGGTTATACCTTGATTTGTCCCTGAAAAAACATCCAGATAATTCGGCTGACTTGGATGTTCGATAGCATAAGACTGTGTAAAAGAAGCGCTCATAGCATCGATTGCCAATGCATTAATATTTGGCGCAGCTGAATTACCGATAATCTGATTGTAGGCATGATTTTCAAAAATTACAATAACAATGTGATCCGGTACAGGAAGTGTTGGCGAAGCATCTGTTATAAAGATTACAGAACTCGTAAACACACTTGATGCTGCATTACATACGGTTTGAACTTTGAATTCATAATCTGAAAAAGGAGTTAAACCGGAAATGCCTTTTGAATTAGTAAGAGAGGTCGTGTTTGTCCAGACAGATTCAGTTGTTAATTTATATTGTATGTTATAACTTAATGCACCAGAAACAGCATTCCATAAAAGCATTGCAGATGATGAAGTGATAGTTGTAACATTCAAACCGCTTGTTATACCGCAAGTAGCCGCTGCTGTTGTAAATGTTGTAGAAGAAGTAAAAGCACTCGATCCTGAACTGCAAACAGTCTGCACCTGAAATTCATATTGAGCAGACGAGGTTAACCCGGAAATTGCTTTTGAATTAGTCGTTGATGTTGTACTTGTCCACGCTGTTGCGCCGACTAAACGATATTGAATTACATAACTCAATGCTCCTGAAACGGCTGTCCAATTCAATGTTGCAGCGTTATAAGTAATACTAGTCGCATTTAATCCGGATGATATTCCGCAAGGTGCAGCAGAAGTTGTAAAAATTCCGGAAGCAGAAAATGCACTCGATCCTGAACTGCAAACAGTCTGTACCTGAAATTCATACAGTGTAGAAGCAGATAATCCGGAAATTGCTTTTGAATTGGTCGATGTTGAAACGGTAATCCATGCACTACCACTTCCTTGTACTCTATACTGAACATTATAAGAAATTGCTCCTGTTACAACAGACCATCCGACTGTACAAGAGGAGGAAGTAATTAATGTGGATGAAAATGATGCAACATCAGGTACAGCACAGCTTGTTGCTGCATACGTTTGAAAAATTCCGCTGGACGAGAATGAACTTGAACCACTTGAACAAACCGATTGCACTTGAAACTCATACATCGTACTGGCATTTAATCCTGAAAGATTGGCAAGATTTGTTGTCACATAGACTGAAAACCAGGAAGAAGTACCTGAAATCCGATACTGCACATTATAGCCTGTCACTCCTGCAACAGCAGTCCAGTTTACGGTAGCAGTTGAAGCAGAAATATTTGTTACATAAAAGGTACTTGCTGAAGGAGTGTTACAAACAGTTATACTGGTTGTAGTAAATGATTGTATTGTTGAATACGCTGATGAGGCACCTGAACAGATTGTCGAAACCTGATATTCATAGGTTGTTCCACTTGCTAATCCGGTTAATCCGATTGAAGTAGTAGTCACAGTCGTTGTAATCCAATTTGTATTACCACTGATTCTATATTGAACTGTATACCCATTCGCTCCGATCACTGGTGTCCATGACAAAGAAGCAGAACTTGAGGTAATACCGGAAACCTGAACCCCTTTTGGAACTTCACATAGAAGAGACGATGTGGTAAATGAACTTGAAGATGAAAAAGCACTGGAACTACCGCTGCAGTTAGTTTGTACCTGAAATACATACACTGTACTCGCTGTTAATCCGGATACAATATAAGAATTAGAAGAAACAGTAGCACTCGTCCAGGTTGAACTTCCTGATATACTAAATTGAACGGTATAACTTATAGCACCGGATACAGCGTTCCATGCAAGTATAGCTCCGGCAGTTGTAATAGAAGAAGCATTTAATCCGGAAGGCACACCACAAGAAGCACCTGCCTTAGTCGTAAATGTTCCTGATGCAGAAAATGCTCCTGCACCTGATGCACAAACGGCTTGCACCTGAAATTCATAAGTTGTTGTACTATTAAGTCCGGTTAATGCTTGTGATGCATTTGAAGAAGTGCCTGTATTCCAGTTAAGAGTAGATTGCTCACGGAAACGGTAGTTGAAGGAATTGGCTGTATTTATATTCCGCCATTTAATGGTAGCAGACGATGATGTAATGCTTACAGCGTTAAGTGCGACTGGTGTTCCACACGATTGGCTGAAAGCCTGCTCAACACCACTTAAGAATAAAAAAAGAAACAAAACATTAAAAACACGATGGAGTATCGATTTCTTCATAGCAACCAGGAATTTAATTTAATATAAAATTGAACTATCTCTTTTCTTAAATTGATTTTCCGGAACATACTCGCAGTAATTCCATAACCAAAAGCACTTAACCAATTCGAAAAAGTTAAGTAATTATGATGGAAGTAAAAAAAATATTCTGGATATAATCTGAAGTACGCGGCTAAAATGAAAAAAACAAGTCAAATTGACTAAAAAAAAGAAAAGCAACCCTCCAAAAAGCTTGTCAGATAAGGCTTTTGGAGGTAGTTGAGGTATAATACAAGAATGGATTTATCTTTTTAATAAATCATTTGATGCACAAGTTTTAAGAACAAATCAGTTGATGCAAATATCTTAATGACAAACAGAAGCAATACTATCCTGAATAAAAATTATACTTCGTTGATTGCCCTTTAAAAATAAAAT
>JAYSPU010000226.1:0-2999 GCA_043721935.1 Bacteroidota bacterium
GGGAATTACAAAACGAAGTCCGACGCTCCCTGAGCTTGTCGAAGGGAATTACAAAACGAAGACCGACGCTCCCTGAGCTTGTCGAAGGGAGTTCAATAACATTTTCGTATTAAAAAACATCTGCGAGATCTCCGCATAATCTGCGAGATCTTCGGGAGAAAAAATCCAACAGTAAATCATTGCACGGTCGTAGATGTTAAAATTCACCGTAGGTATTTCTCATGCAGATTGCGCAGAGATTACGCTGATAAAAATCAATATCGAATTTATGTAAGTCGTATTCTGATTTTAAATTCTAAAAAAGACAACGAACCCACTTCAATAAAGTGTAAGATTTGTTCGCTTTTCGTTCTTATTCATTTTCAATCCAAAGTATCTTGTGGGAACACACTTATGTTAACGCTCCTTTTTATTCGCTTGCTTGTGCATTATTTTCCGAACCACCCAATATCAATTTGGTTGCTGGTTAAGGTACGTGTAGTCAGAATATTTTTTAAAGGACACCATTCTACTCTGAAAATTTATCGGGTTAGAACGGTAGCTGTATAATTTTTAAAAGCAGTATCTACAATCTTGCAAAAGTTATATAATCTGTAGACGGTACTTTTGTTACACCAACCTGTCGTATCATGGTTACTAATTGTCCTCTGTGATACGTGCTGTGATTGAAAATGTGATGGAACGATTGCCAGTATGTACTTTCTCCTTCATTGCCATTCATCAGGCGAAATTGAAAAACTTCTTTCAATTGTTCAGGGGTTCGTGATTGCACATATTCTTTAAGTTTATCCGAATTTTCTAATAGTAAATGTTTGCACTGAAGAAAGTCGCCTGTAAAATTCTTACTTGGCCAACCATCTATTTTTTCGCCAATCCATCTCTTATGCCATATTTCCTCTGCATCCCAGAGATGGTAAACGGTTTTACGAATAGAATCAAAACTGCTGATGATCGTTTGATCAAGTTGCTCATCTTTGCAATTCGATTCAATGCATGTAATTATTGTTTCATTGGCCCAAAAGTTATAGGCTGCATAACTGTTCAATAAGTCTTTCATTATTAAATAATGTTTGATGATTCAAATATATTCAATTTTATTTTGAACTATTAGGGTTAACAACTGCTAACTCCTTCCTATTTTGTATTTTTACAGCCGATGTCAAACGACGGCCGGATTGAAACCATTCTAAGTACGTTACCGGATCAACCGGGTGTTTATCAGTTTTATGATAAAGAAGATGTATTGCTTTATGTTGGAAAGGCAAAATCACTAAAGAAAAGAGTAAGCTCTTATTTTCACAAAGAGGTTCACGTTAACGGAAAAACAGCCGTGATGGTCCGGAAAATAGCAGACATCCGTACGCTTGTAGTCGATACTGAAATGGATGCTTTGTTGCTTGAGAATAGTCTGATCAAAAAACATCAGCCACGGTACAATGTCAATTTGAAAGACGATAAAACGTATCCGTGGATTTGTATTAAAAATGAACCGTTTCCAAGAATTTTTTCTACCCGGAGAATGATTAAAGATGGTTCCGAATACTTTGGCCCGTATACGCCGGTGAAAATGATTAATACTTTATTGGATTTAATCGGTCAGTTGTATAAGCTGAGAAACTGCAACTTAAATCTGAATCCGGAAAATATTGCAAAGAAGAAATTTAAAGTATGTCTTGAATATCATATTGGAAATTGCAAAGGACCTTGCGAAGCCCATCAACCTATGGACGATTACGACCAAACAGTAAAGGAGATCCGGTCGATACTGAAAGGAAATATTAATTCAGTTATACAACATTTAAAAGTTTTGATGAACCGACATTCGGAATCATTTCAATTTGAAGATGCTCATTCAATCAAAGAGAAACTGGAGTTGTTGGAAAAGTTTAAATCAAAATCTGTAGTGGTGAATCCTGCCATTCACAATACGGATGTTATTTCAATTACGGTTGAAGATGATCAGGCTTTCGTTAATTTTCTGAGAATTATGAATGGTGCAATTATTCAAGGTCATACGATTGAAATAAAAAAGAAGTTAGACGAGTCGGCAGAGGAGTTACTGGAAATTGCCATTGCCGATTTACGTACACGTTTTTATAGTGATGCAGATGAGATTATCATTCCATTTCCGTTGTCATTGGAAATGGAAGGAGTAACTTTCACCGTTCCAAAAATTGGAGATAAAAAACATCTTCTTACACTCTCTGAATCGAATGTCAGGAATTATATACGTGAGCTGAATTTGCAATTGGAAAAAGTAAATCCTGAAAATCGAACCTTGCGACTTATGGAACGCATGCAAAAAGATCTTCGGTTGAATGAATTGCCAAAGCGAATCGAGTGTTTTGACAATTCAAATATTCAAGGTGCTTATCCGGTTGCTGCAATGAGTGTTTTTATAAATGGGAAGCCGGCTAAAAAAGAATACAGACATTTTAATATAAAAACAGTGGAAGGTCCGGATGACTTTGCTTCTATGGAAGAAGTTATTTATCGTCGTTACAAAAGATTGTTGGATGAAGCGCTTGAATTGCCTCAGTTGATTGTAATCGATGGCGGAAAAGGACAGTTGAGTTCGGCGATGACTAGTCTTGAAAAGTTAGGATTGCGCGGAAAGATTGCAGTGATCGGTATTGCTAAACGATTAGAAGAAATTTACTATCCGGATGATTCAGCACCATTATACATCGATAAAAAAAGCGAAACACTTCGAATCATACAGCAGTTGAGGGATGAAGTTCATCGTTTTGGCATTACACATCACCGTAACCGAAGAAGTAAAGGTGTTATTAAAACAGAACTGAGCGAAATTAAAGGGATTGGCGAAACAACAGCGCAGGAATTATTGCGTCATTTCAAGTCAGTAAAAAATGTTACAGAAGCAAATGAGGAAGAAATCAGTGCTGTTGTTGGAAAGGCAAGAGCTAAACTGGTGTTTACTTATTTTCATTCATCAGAGAGTGATGATGGTTCTTTAATTTCAATCGATCCTTCAATAA
>JAYSPU010000227.1:0-7389 GCA_043721935.1 Bacteroidota bacterium
ATGGCAGTGAAATTAAAAGGCGTTAAGGCAAATACAAATCCTTCGAGCGGACGTTGTTCAACCCGATTGTAAACTCCTTTGGAAGATATCGGTTGCTGCGCATAAATTTCACGCATGAACTGAACATTGAATCGAAGAAAGTCAATCATTTCACAAGCAGCATCAATTTCTGCCTGATATACATTTTTACTCTGGCCAATCATGGTAGCCGCATTGATTAACGAACGATACGGACCACTCATTAATTCAGCAGCTTTAAGAAAGATAGAAGCACGTTGTTCCCAATGCATTTCAGACCAATCGTGTCGTGCCCGTAATGCAGCATCTATCGCTAATTTCACATGCGATTGATCGCCCTGATGATAATTCCCAACCGTATGCTGATGATCATGAGGCGGTGCAATACGACCGGTTTTTCCCGTGCGAACTTGCTGACCATCGATATACATAGGTATATCACGAACTTCGCTTCGCATTTTTTTCAACGCAGCTTTTATTGATTCACGCTCAGAGCTACCCGGAGCATAATTTAAAACAGTTTCGTTAATCGCATTCGGTACATTGAAAACAGCAGTCATGTCTATTGGTTTGGATAAGGGAAATAAAATTTTGTGTCGAGGAACAGATTGATTGATCCATTCTCTTCCATTCACCATAAAGTGAATTAGCCTGAGAAATGGAGATGGCAAAGGTAAGGAATTAAGAGTCAAACGTCGAAGCGAAAAAGCTCCAGAACAGCATTTTTTTTTGATTCGGTATGGCTTGCTAACTTTTTATGAAAAGCGATTGATCAGAATTCCAATAATCAGTAATACGGTAACGATGCCAAGCAAAATATTAAAAAACCGTTGCATGCCCAGGTTCTTTTTCAGCTCTACATGTCCTAAGATGTTATTCACCAGGATTTCAAGACGGTGAAAAGCACTTTCATTTTTTACGATGTAATCGTATGCACCATATTTCATTGTATTGGAAGCGACTTCTGCTTTCTCCTGACCGGAAAGAAAAATAACGGGAATATCCGGATATCGATCTTTCAACCGTTTTAGGACTTGTAATCCATTCATAGCTGTTGAATCGGTAGAGTCGAGGTGGTAGTCTAAGATAATCAGACTTGGTTGAGTATTCATGGTCTTAAAAGCCTCTTCTCCGGTGGCAAATGTTACAACATCCGAATTCACATATTTGCCAAGGAAAAAATCTTTTAACATTTCACGCATTTGCATATCATCGTCAATGATGGTAATGCGCAGTGGTCGGTTTGTATACATAGTTCAAACGTAAAGTAATAAATAGAAAATTCAAAATCCTGAACCGATTTGTTGGATTCGGCTGCCTCATTCACTGTCAATCAACTTTTACCACCGCTTTTTCATTCAAATAAATAAGATAAGAGCTAACATTTTTTTCGTCCATTTCTTTCAAAACGGAGGCATAGCGCCTGATCTGGTCTTCGTGTTTCTTTTCTCTTTTACCCGTTTTAAAATCAATGACCAATACCTCATTCTCCCTGAAAATGACCCTGTCAGGCCGGAGGATTTCACCGCCTTGCAAAATCATTTCCTTCTCTGCCATAACCCGATCATTCACATCGAAGAAAGAAGCAATCTTTTCATCGTTCAGAACATCTGAAACTTCCCTAATAAGCTGCTCCGCTTCCGGACTGCTGATGAGTCCGTCGAAAATCATCTTTTGAGCCGACACCTTTACCTCGTCTTTCGTTGAAATCCCTGCAAGCAACTGATGAACAAGTTTTCCATAATTGACAGGGTTGAGAGCGTTCTCTCCTAACATTTCAAGCAGACCCTTTGAATGTGTTTTTAATGCTAACTTTTCCTGCCACGGATGCGATTGATAATATTTAAGTTCTTCGCTTACGATGCCATCCGTTTTTTCTTTCATTTCTGGTCGGATATCATTTTTGCCTCTCTCAATTCGCTCAGCGTTATCAGGATTCACCGTTCTGCTAATCAGTTTTGAAGTTTTATTCAAATCTTTCCCCTTATCAGCTCTGGTATAAATAAATAATTTATGTTCTGCACGAGTGAAACCAACGTATAGCAAGTTCAGATTATCAATGACAGAATCTTTTATTTCATTTCGATAAGGAATTTCAAAATGAGATTCGAGTAATTTGTTTGAACTTGCCAAAGCAACTTTTCCTAATTGTTCAAACGGCGGTTGATCTGTTTCCATCCAGACGATATCATTCGCTTTCGGCAGAATAGACCATTCTGTAAAAGGCATAAAGACGATTGGAAATTGTAATCCTTTCGACCGATGCAAGGTCATGATACGAATTGCATTTTCATTTGAAGGAACTATTACGGAACAGTTGCGAACCTTGGTACTGCTGTCCCACCAGGTGAGAAATCCATCCAGACTACTATCGAGAGAAGCTGTGTATTCCAGAATTAAATCCTGGAAGCGCTGGAGATAAGCGTCCGGTTTATCATTCAACTTGAAAATGCGTAGAATTTGTTCGCTGAGTTCATAGACCGGTAATCGGCCCAGAGCAGAAACTTGTCTTGAAAATTCTACAGGCAAAAGTTGATTGAAGAGATTATTTTTCAAACTTTCTTTGTCAAACAATCCGCCTTCCGCAGTTTTTTTTCTGCCACCAAATTTATGATCGGAAAAGAGAAGATGCCATTCATGATTTTCCGTCGACTGAATAAAACGTCCGTAGTAATAAATGATTTCACTTTTTGCAATTGCATTCCTGGTATTCGCAAGGAAGCGGAAGACATTGATGACAAAACCAATCTTTGGTGAGGTGTTAATTAATAATGAATCGGGAGAAATAATTTTGTCAATACCATTTGAAAGGAGGAAGGTAGCCAATTCATTTCCTTCACTATTTTTTCTAACCAGAATAGCGATGTCCCGATACGAATAATCTTTTTTGAGTAAATCGTTGACTGTAGCCAGTAATTTATTTTTTGACTGATCTTTCCAGCTTGTAGCTTCTTCGTCTTCCGATTCTTCGTCGTCATCAGAGAGGAATTCAACATTTACATATCCACCGGTATTGTTATGTTCAGCAACTGCTTGTAGTAAATCTTTTCCATAAGCCAGTTCGAGCGACTGGTGTTTATCCATTTCAACTTCCCGATTGATGACTTTCGTGGCATTTTCAAAAAAGGAATTGTTGAAGTCAACTATTTCTTTTTTACTTCTGTAATTCGTATCCAGCACTTCCTCAATAAACAGTTCTTCGAAATTTTTAAGATCAACGAAAATGTCACGGATCAATAAATTCATATTGCCACCACGCCAGCGATAAATGGATTGCTTGGCATCGCCGACAACAAGCGTCATGCATCCGCTTCCGAGAGCATTGATGACTAATGGAAGTAGATTTTTCCATTGCAAAAGACTCGTGTCCTGAAATTCATCGATTAGCAAATGCTTGAATTTGTTTCCGGCTTTTTCGTAGATAAATGGAGCATCGTTGTCTTCGATAATTTCACTGAGTAGCCGAGTTGTATCAGCAAGTAAGATGGTATTATTCTCATGACGGTATTCGGAAAATTTTTTCTGAATATCGTTTACAATACCGAATAAATAAATCTTTTTGAGGATTTCATTTGCCGTAATAAAGTCCCGCAATTTTTCTTCCACAAACAAAGATGCTTCTGATAAAAGCGGCATCAGATGTTGTTCTGCAATGGATAATATATCTGATTTTCTCGGATGTTTTTGTGTAGACCATTTTTCAGTTGAAAACAATGCATCCTTTGCACGATTTCCGAGGGCATAATCACTGCAATACGATTGAGAAATTTTATTGAAATAGTTTGCAACACCTGATTTTCCATAGGCAAAATCTTCAATCGTCAGGTTGTACTTCTCCATCCAATCGAGTGCTTTTTTTCCGATGGATTGCATTTTTTTTTCAAAAGCTTCGCGAATAGAAAGCAGTTGGCTATATAGTTTTTTTATTTCGTCCCGACTCAGTGTTTTGTCTTCGATATTACCTTCTTTAATTATTTCTTCAGCCACCATCCGAATATCCGGTTCAATATACCAGCCTTTATCATCGTCCATTTTCTGAAGGGCCAGATTAGTCAGCCATTCGGTGAGTTCTTTATCCACTCCAACTTCGAGCAATAATCGATCGGTTACTTCGAGGACAGCATCGTCCGTATTAATTTGCACTTCCAGATTGAGCGGCAAATGAATTTCTCTTGCCAGTGAACGCAGAATCCGATGAAAAAAACTATCGATTGTGCTGACAGAAAATGAAGAGTAATCGTGTAATATATTTTTCAGGCATTTCGACGCATTTTTCTGAATAGGAACTGTTGGCAAATCTTCAGAAAGCAGTGTATGCATCGATGATTTTTCGCCATTGGACAAAGAAACCAATGTTTCAATGATTCTGTTTTTCATTTCTTCAGCAGCCTTGTTGGTGAAAGTAATGGCCAGAATGGCTTTATAATCCTCAGGATGAGCCAACGCCAGCTTCAGATATTCCTTTACCAGCGTGAATGTTTTCCCTGAACCTGCAGAAGATTTAAAAACTTTTAGATTATTCACCTTTCAAAGATAACTAAGTCCGTATATTATTGTTAAGAAATGGAAAGGAACGCCCCAATTATTTTCTTACCTTAAGACTCGGATGAAATAATTTATTCCGGAGACGCCTTTCGCAAAGCAATTTCGTAAATTTGTTAGCCTATGCTTGGACATCGATTTAGTAAATATGAACAAAAGGACGATGGTAAAACGCCATTTGATAAATTGTTCAGTTTATTTACTCAATTATTAAATTATACAGCCGGAGACGTTTACGAATCTTTAAATTGGTTAAATGAATTAGACAGAGAGCATAAACTTACCGATGACTCTTATACAATGGCTGATTTTATTCAGGATCTGAAAGATAAAGGGTATATCAAAGAAGATGGTCAGTCCGGTGAGATGAGTATGACACCGAAGACAGAACAAACACTTCGGAAGGCAGCGCTCGAAGAAATTTTCGGGAAATTAAAAAAGAGCAAGCAAGGAAATCACTCAACTAAATTCACAGGAGAAGGAGATGAATTAACCGGAGAATTACGGGAGTACCGATTTGGCGACACAGCCGATCAGATTTCAATGACAGACTCCATTCGCAATGCACAGATTAATCACGGCATTTTGGATTTTCACCTGAATGAAAGTGATCTGGAAGTACAAGAAAAGGAGTTTAAAGGTCAGACCTCAACGGTGTTGATGATTGACATTTCTCATTCCATGATATTATACGGAGAAGATCGGATAACACCGGCTAAAAAAGTAGCCATGGCTCTTGCAGAGTTAATAAAAACAAGGTACCCGAAAGATACACTGGACATATTAGTTTTTGGAGATGAAGCTTGGCCGATAGAAGTGAAGGATTTACCTTATTTGCAAGTAGGACCTTATCATACCAATACCGTTGCCGGATTAGAACTGGCAATGGATTTATTGAGAAGAAGAAAAAATCCTAACAAGCAGATTTTCATGATTACAGATGGAAAGCCTAGCGCAATGCGGGAAGGAAATCGTTTGTATAAAAACAGTTTTGGACTCGATCGGAAAATTGTAAACAAATGTTTGAATCTGGCCTCGGCTTGTAAGAAGTTGAAAATTCCCATTACCACTTTTATGGTTGCAGAAGACGAATATTTGCGATCCTTCGTTCGAGAGTTCAGTGAAGCAAATGGTGGCAAAGCATTTTATACATCTCTGCAAGGATTAGGAGGATATGTTTTTGAAGATTTTGAAAAGAACAGAAGGAAGAAAATCCGTTAAGAATTTCGTATAATTAGTTTGATCATACTAATAAATGTAACAACATATGAATATTAAAACCTTAGGAGAATTAAAAGCATCAGGTTATAAATGCAAATCAATTAAAGATGAAATGCGTGATAACCTGATTCTGAAAATAAAAATGCAGGAAAAGACATTTGAAACGATAAAAGCCTATGATCAGACTGTAATTCCTGATATAGAAAGAGCGATTTTATCGAAGCATAATATTTTATTGCTTGGATTACGAGGACAGGCTAAAACGCGAATTGCCCGATTGATGACTCATTTATTGGATGAATATATTCCTGTAGTAAAAGGTTCAGAGATTAACGATGATCCGTTAAATCCTATTTCACGTTTTGCAAAAGACCTGATTGAAATAAATGGAGATGAAACAGAAATTGAATGGATGCATCGTGATGAACGCTACACGGAAAAATTGGCTACTCCAGATGTTACCATCGCCGATTTAATTGGAGACGTTGATCCGATTAAAGCAGCAAATTTAAAATTGCCATACAGTGATGAACGTGTTATTCATTTTGGATTAATTCCCAGAGCGCATAGGGGAATTTTTGTCATCAATGAGTTGCCTGATTTACAAGCACGTATTCAGGTTTCATTGTTTAATATTCTGCAAGAAGGAGATATACAGATACGCGGATTCAAATTAAGACTTCCATTGGATATTGATTTTGTTTTTACAGCTAATCCGGAAGACTATACAAACAGAGGA
This sequence comes from Bacteroidota bacterium, assembly GCA_043721935.1. Lineage (GTDB taxonomy): Bacteria > Bacteroidota > Bacteroidia > AKYH767-A > 2013-40CM-41-45 > JADKIH01. The sequence goes on from JAYSPU010000227.1 coordinate 6,521, forward strand.
TCGATTGTAACACCGTTAAAAGACAGGATTGAAAGTCAGATTTTAACTCATTATCCAAAAGACATTCACACTGCAAAAGAAATTACATTACAGGAAGCAGTTTTATCACCCGGACAAAAAGAGAAAATACATTCGAATGAATTGATTGAAAATTTACTCGAACAAATTTCTTTTGAAGCGAGGAATAATGAATTCATTGATCCAAAGAGTGGTGTGTCGGCGCGACTGACGATTTCAGGATATGAGAATTTATTCAGTACAGCAGAGCGGAGAATGTTGATAAATGGAGAAGAAAAGACTGCCATTCGTATCAGTGATTTCTGGGGAGTCATTCCCTCGATTACAGGGAAGATTGAATTGGTCTATGAAGGAGAGCAAGAAGGATCCATGATTGTCGCTCAAAATTTAATCAGCAAATCGATTCGACATCTGTTTCAACAATATTTTCCCAATCCTGAAAAATTAAAAAAGAAAAAAGAAGTCAGTCCGTTTCTTGAAATCACCGAATGGTTCAGTGCAGGAAATGAATTGGATATTATGAATGACAGTCCGAATAAAGTTTACACAGAACAACTTCAATCTGTCCCCGGTCTAGAACAAACCATAAAGAAATTTTTCCCGAAAGTAAAAGGCGATGAAAAGTTACTCCTCATGGAATTTCTCCTTCACGGTCTGGCAGAATTTTCTCTCCTAAGCAAAAACAGTCTCGTTTCCGGAATAAGGTTTAAGGATTTGTTTGCATCGGTGTTTAATCAGGGGAAGGAGTAGGTAGTTGGTTAGTTGATCAGTTGGTCAGTTGGTCAGTTGGTCAGTTGGTGATCAGCGATGAGTGATCAGAAACTGGCCAACTGCCCACTGACTAACTGCAC
>JAYSPU010000228.1:0-5121 GCA_043721935.1 Bacteroidota bacterium
TTGGAATTATTTCGTTAAAAAGTTGTAAGTAGGGTAGCGTATACGCCTGAATAAGTGCATCCTGATAAGACCAAAAAGTGACAACTAGAATATTTCCCGGTTTTTTCAATGCTTGCCTGAATAGATTCGACGGATTAATTTCCTGCCGATAAATGACTTTATAAGAAGAAAAATATATTTTCTTTTTATTCCACGAAGCCGCATGGCTTTAATGAGATTTGAAATTGCTGGTTTACGTTCACCATCCAGGTAGGAGTGGATGGCAATAAAAAAGTGAACATGTGCCCGAAGAATTTCATCTTCGTGATTAGTTAATTGAATATTGCTATTGATCCACGTATACGCTTTTTTTGTTTTTTCAATAATGAGTTGATCGTCTGTTCGCATAGAACGTTCATCATGATCTTCCATTAGAATAGTGATCTTGTCAACAAGGAACATTTTGTTATGACGAAGATTCTGAAGCAAAAATAACCAGTCTTCTTTTATTGAAAAACTTCGATCTTCGATAAAGAGTTTCAAATTCGGATTTTCACGTTTGACACAAATATTACAAGCCATTGGATTTCCATTTAAAAAAAGATGATAGTCGTAAAAGCCTTCTTTTAATTCAACTATATCACCCGGATAATTTTTTCCGTTTCTGGTCAGGTAATATTTAGTACTGATAAAATCAGGATAATCATTTTTAATGATTGCTTCTTTTAAAACACTTAAATGTTCTTCCAGCATTTTATCATCCGAATCCAGAAAGCAAATGTAATTACCGATTGAATTTCGAATGCCATTATTTCTTGCTGCACCACGTTCTGCATTTGGTTGACTTACTATTCGAATTCTTGGTTCACTTCCATAAACCTTCTCAATCATTTGTTTGGTATCATCGGTACTTCCATCGTCGATGATTAACAACTCAAAATCGGCATAATCCTGTTTTAATACAGAGTCAATCGTAGTGCCGATAAGATGGCTACGATTAAAAGTAGGAACAACAATAGAGAAGAAAGGCATCATCGTCTCATCAGTTTTCTGAGAAAAGATATTACGCCTGTCGGTAAGATTTTCAATTTTAAACCGATGCTTTTCAACTGGTGTTGGGTATAGAATTCCGGATTTACTTCGCGAATCAGATCAATGAGTTGAAAGGATCTTGCTTTGTCCAAAAGGTCATTGTAAATGACCAATTGATAATAAAGAAAATAGCCTGTAATCAATCGCAATTCCGATTCGGTGAAGGTACTATTTATCACATAACGTAATCCATCGTCTTTAAAAATGGCGGCAGACTTCATTTGTTGGGAAATGCCATAATCATTGGTATTTGACATTAAAAACCGACAAAAAATAAGGAGCCATTCATCAGCAAACTTTCCTTGCTGTCGTACTGTTTTGCTTTGATCGTGAAGACGATAGCGGGAGAGGATTTGTTCTACAGATTGAATAGGGTAGTTCAGGGCTATTCTGAGAAGGAGTTCATAATCCATCCCAAAGTGAAGGGATTCATCCAGATACCCAACCTGATCGAGCGCCGATTTTCTGAAAAAGGACGAAGGTTGAGGATAAGGAATGACTGCAAAATATTTTAATGCCAGATCTTCCGGGGTAGCGCCTTTGATTAGTTCTTTTCCAACGGAGTCAAACAAAATTGTTTTTCCGTGCAATAGTGCTGCATCAGGGTACACATTAAAAAGTTCAGCAACTGTTTTAAGCGTGTCTTTTTCATATAAATCATCACTGCATAACCAACTGGTAATTTCACCCGTTGCTTTTTTAAAGCCTTTGTTGATAGCTTCACTTTGCCCACTGTCTTTTTCTGAAACCCAATACGTAAGCCGCTTGTCGTATTTTTTAAGAATGGATTTGGATTGATCTGTACTGCCGCCATCAATGACGATATATTCCAATGAGGGATAGTTCTGATCGAGTACCGATTGAATAGTTTCTTCTAAAAATTCACCTTGATTAAAAGAAGGTGTAACAATGGATATTTTAGGAAATTTCATTCGCAGTTTTAATGAGTCAGGCAATCAGTATTCAATCAACCTAAAATTCATATTGAAATAACTCTATATCCTCCTTGAATGCCTTCTCGACAAGATCCCGTGTATAATCGTTGTAATACTCTTTATAGTAACGGTGTATACTGGTATTCAAAACCGGTAATTGAATTTCTTTCACACCTATTTTGGATAAAATCACATTGAAGTCTTCCTGAAGATTTTCAAATTTTCCAATATAATCAACTAACTTATTATTGTTTTCGTCATACAAAAAAGACTTTTGCGATTCAACACTGTATTTGACACGCCATTCAATGTACTCCTCAAAACTTTTCATTTTATTGATGAGTTTATGCTGGTGGTGATTTTCATCCTGAAGCATAAAGTGATACAAGGAAACTTGCCAGTCCCAGGGATTACGAACAAAAGAAAATTTAAACGACGAATTAAAGACTTCAGTATTTAAGAGTGATTTTATATCTTTTGCCTTAAGATGATCCATTGACAGTTGTGATAAAAAATGAAATCGACCGCCCAACATAAATTGAATATTTTTTACCAGAGAAAAATCTTTTTTCGTGTGATCAGCATACGGTTGTAACGCTTTTCGGATACTTGTTCCGGCAACTTTGTAGATGTGAATGAAAATAAATTTTTTACTATGGGATAAAATCATGTGATTTAAAATAAAGGTAATAGTGTGCGCCTTAAATTTACTTCTTTTTTATTTTTTGAATAGCCTTAATTGTGTTTTTATATTCATTGCGAATGTTTATAAGTGTCTTCATGTAAGCTGCAAAATAGTGCATCTTCGTTTGTGCTTCAAGTTTGGATACGGTATTAATACTTCCAAATTTTAAAGCTATGCTTTTAAGAGTATTAAGGATTGAGTTTTTGGCGGAAGACCTTAATTCATAAGTGAATTTAAGTGTTGAATCAAAGCCAAGTACAGACCGGTACATTCTTAAAATAACTTCTGACTTACCAAATCCTTCATACATCCTGAGCAGATAGGAAGTTGATAATCGGTTATCAGGGAGGTAATGAACGAAACGTAAATCTTCCTGATACCAGAGTTTCCAACCATACAGTTGGATTCGCAAACAGATTTCACCATCTTCTCCTGCAAGCAGAGACTTGCCTTTTCTGCCAGTTAAGAACAATGGAATTGAAGTATTTATTAACTGATCCCAAACTTCCTTTCTAAGTGTTAATCCGGCACCCCAAAGAAAACCTCTTTGGCTGCTTACATAACCTGATTTTTCTTGTTGTTTTCCAACGGCATAGGCACTGCTAAAGGCGTCAAACCAAGTCGGCGGAGTGGAATCTGTTTTAGCAGTAGAAGAGCCGCCACAAGCTCCGACATTTGCGTACAATTGAAAAACAGAAAAGACTTTATCAATCCATTTTTTTTCTATGTGATTGTCATCGTCAATAAATGAATACAGATTGAATGAGGCATTCTTTGCTCCTGTGATGCGAGCATTTATCAATCCCGGTTTAGGCTCATTGACAAAAGTGCAATTTTTTAATCCGTATTCTGTACAAGCTTTTCTGGCAACTCCTTCTGTATGGTCAGAAGAGTTGTTATTGACAATAATTACCTCCCAGCCGTGAGCGATTGTAGCCTCTTGTAAGGCAACATAATAAAGTGTCTCCCTGATTCGCTGTTCGCTGTTGTAGCAACAAATAATAATTGAAACACCATCTTTCATTCAGCGTCAAGTGTAAATACCTGGATCAGATCTTTTTTAAATTGTTCTATATTTTCCTTGTAATTTTTTGGAACAACGGTTGGAGCTGTTGCTAACAATTCGCGCATATTTTTTGTCAAATCCTGAACCGAATGTCGTTTGAAGAAAAGGCAATTCTCTTTTATTTGTTCCTGATTTACTGCCAGATCTCCTGCCAAAACAAATTGATTTAATGCTTTACAATCTTCTATTACCGTACTCCATCCTTCAAATAACGAAGGTTGAATAACGGCTACAGATCGTTTCATAATAACGAGTTGTTCTTCCCTGGGAATAAAACCAATGAAGCGTACAAACTCCTTAAGGTTGTGATTGTTAATGTACACCTGTAACTTTGAAAAGTATTCTCGGTCGCGATAAGAGGATTGCTTCCCTGAGAACACAACGGTAAAATCGTTGAACTCTTCTTTTAGATTATTGATTGCTTCCAGTACGAGATGGTGATTTTTATGTGGCCAGAATTGATTAGAAACCATAAAATATCTTTTGTTGATCGCGTATTTTCGAAGTACCTGATCCGGATTCAATTTTTCAATTTGAGGAAGAATTGATATGAAGCGTAAGGTTTTAACTTCATTTCGGTAAGGCCCGAAGAATTTTTCAAAATCGGTGTATGAATCCTTACTGCTGAAAACGAGCGTATAGTTTTGATTCGAAGCAATCTTTTTCATGTTTTGAACAACAAAATCGTATTCCTTTTGCTCGATATATTGCGGATAATACATTTCCTGAAAATCCGGTTTCCAATAATATCGGTTTCGGTAATAAAACGTTTCGTCAGAGTCAAAATACGGATATAGAATATCACATTCTGTCGGAAAGGAATATCGCTTAAACAAATTAGTACGTAAAAATTCACGAGACAATTTGTTGATGACTTTTGTAAAAAAAAATTTCCTGAGCGGCTGGTATTTATAATACTCAACGTAAGGATAACCGATTTCCTTTACTTCATTAATAGGAGAATCTTTGGAATAAATAATCGTAAGGTGTGGTTTGTATCGATCTTCTAAGAGAGCAAAACCTTTGATCACATTCTGAATATAAATAACTATACCGGCTGAAAATTCATAACTGAACCGGAAGTTTAATGCTATTCGTTTTCTTTTAACCATTTCACGTAGTTTTTCAAACCATCTTCAATTTTAATCTGAGCTGCAAATCCAAGCGAATGTATGGATGAAATATCAGCCCGCCAATTTGCAGGATCTCCCGGCTTGCTCTGATGATTAAAGACTATTTTTTTTGAAGGGTTATACAACTGCCCGAACAGAGTTGCAGCCTCTTCAATTGTCGTTTCAACACCGGATGAAACGTTGATGGCTTCACCGACAAATTTCGCTTTTTGTATAACCAGATCAAATGCT
>JAYSPU010000229.1:0-1502 GCA_043721935.1 Bacteroidota bacterium
ATCGTTGCATTTTGCAATGACATTCCATAAAAAGACAAATACATAATCGTGTGACTATTCAATGGTGTATTTTTCCTATCATTCTTTTTCCAAAGCGTATGATCGGAAACGATTATGTCCGGTGAATAGTTTCTAAAAATAAATTCACTGATACGATAATGTCTTAATGTATTTGGAATGCCATCCAGATAATCCCAAAAACCTTTCGGCTGATTTGAAAACAACACAACCGGAGCATCGTATTTTTTTAAGTCTTCTAAAAAACGGTTTTGTAAATAATCATTATGAGCTGTATGTGGAATCTGACACAAGTAATTCGGCAACTGACGATTGGTAAAATAATACATCATTCCTGTATTGCTGAAATCAATAAAGGTTTGATCAAGTGTTAAATTTGATGTCAGCCATTGATCTAATTCTGAATATTTGTTTTTTTCTGAAGGATTATAAACAATCCGATTTAATTTCTCGTGACCGACAGGAAAAGAAATGCCGCTTTTAATTTTTGCATTGAAAGTGGAGTAACGATTGGTATAATTCAATTCAGGAGCAGCATACATATAGTTAATAAGCACTACTGTACTGACCAGATAAAAAAGCAAAAACTTTTTTCGCTCTGAATAATTAGCGTACAACACAGCCGAAGCAACAATGATAAATCCGAATGATGTAATTGCTGTATCCCATTGTTCGGCCAGTGTATGGCGTACTAATCCGCGTTGCAAATTACTGAGATAAAAAAGACTAAAGAAAACTATGGCAATGGACAGTCTGCCTTTTGTTCCTGAATGTTTTCCTGTAGCTAGTCCATAACAAGCATACCCAAACATACTGAACACAGCAACAGGCAAAAGAAAATAGAGCGAGAAATATTTAATGTCATACGAATTCGCCAGATCTTTTATTCCGTACGATTGAAACGAAGAAAGATAGTTCAATGCATCTTTCATTGATACAAAAAGATGTTTGCCCGATAAGATAAAGGCAAGCAGAAATAATGCAAAGCCAAAAATCAGTGCGCTAATTTTTCCTTTCATTACTTCACTCCATTTCGGTTGAAATGAAGGCATAATTATCCAGAACAATAATGCAGCTATCACTCCGGCTGTAACAGTTGAAATTCCCAAATCAATTCGCCAGACTACGATGCAAATCAGAAAAACATTAAAGGCAAAAACATTTCGCCTGGAAGGATTTTCAATCATGGAAATAAATAACAGAACGGCAAGAGGAACAATATTGTAATATGGCGGAAGTAAGAACTCCGCATACGGGTAAAACAAACTTAGCCAGATTGCCAGAAATCCATTGCCCGTAATTTTCAACAAAAGAAAATACCATATCAGCACGACAATTACCTTCATTAAAAATCCGTACACATAACCGCCTGCCGGATCCATACCATTGAAAATGGAATACAATCCGCCGAAGAAAAAGTCAGACAAAGCATGCGAATTAAATGTTTCCAAAAAAGGAATTCGTCCAAAATTCATCCACTGATG
>JAYSPU010000230.1:0-2683 GCA_043721935.1 Bacteroidota bacterium
CCTTTTACCGTACAACTTATCAATGTTTCAGAAGGAATTTATGATGAAAAAATAATTGTCAAACTCATTGATTCGACAAGCTTTGAATTAGAAACAGAAATTGACAATTCAACTATTATTGATTTTAATTATAAAAAAACTCATCGCTTTGGTGAAACCATTCAATCACCTTACTTCTCTCTTGCTCTAGCAAAAAATGAAACCGCTTTTCGTTTTGGAAATGATCTGACGTATTCGTTTACGATCAATTCAATGAACAAAATGATCGTTTTCTACTCTGAAAAAATGCGAGTTGAACCGATCAATAAAGATGCGACCATCGTTCAGGTCACGATTCAGGACAAGGTAAAAGAACGAGCCATTGATTTTTTAAATACACTTGGAAAGGTTTATATCAATCGTGATATTAAAGATAAATCATCGGTTGCTGCGTTAACACTGAAATTTGTTGACGAACAGCTAGATGATATCAGCAAAACACTAAACGCTACTGAACTTGAATTGCAAAAATTCAAAGAAGAAAAAGGAACAGTAAATCTGAGTGAAGAATCAAAAGCCTATCTGGAAAGAGTTACTGCTATTGACGAAAATCGTGTTAAAGCTGAAATCTCTTTGCGATCACTTGATTACCTCTACGATTATGTGAGAAAGAACAAAGACCTTGAATCAATGGCGCCGGCTACGCTTGCCAATCCGGATCCGGTGTTAGTCGAACTGGTTACTAAATTAAAAGAACTCCAAACCAGAAAAAAAACACTTCGCTATGGTAGTAGCGATTTGTCTCCTGCAATAAAAGTAGTGGATCAGCAAATCGAACAGTTGCAGCAATCGCTGATTGAAAACATCAACAGCAATCGCGATATGACTAAGAGCGATTTAAAAGGCATCAAACTGGAATTAAATAAATACGAAGGTTCTATTCGCAGAATTCCAAATGTTGAACGTGAACTTCTTGGCATTCAACGAAACTTTACGGTGAATGAAAATATTTATTTATACCTCTTGCAGAAAAAAGCTGAGACCGGAATTGCCAAAGCAACTGCCGTCTCTGACAATAAAGTGCTGGACAATGCAGCGGTGAATGACATTCCGGTTATACCGAACAAAAAAGCAATTTTCTTCATTGCCATTTTACTTGCCGGAATTTTGCCCGTTCTTTTTATTACCCTGTATAGTTTCCTCCGCAATACCATCAGTAATCGCGACGATGTTGAGAAGATGACTCACATTCCCATCATCGGCGTCGTAGGACATTTAAGCAATGGCGACCGATTGGTTGTATCATCAAAACCAAAGTCGTCTATCTCTGAAGCGTTTCGTTCCATTCGCGCAAACCTCATGTTCTTCGGTCTGGCTGATCAACATAAAATTGTATTGATTACTTCTTCCGTCGGTGGTGAAGGCAAATCTTTCTCTACGTTAAATCTTGCTACCGTTCTCTCTCTGCAACATCATCGTGTGGTCATTGTCGGAATGGATTTACGTAAACCACAATTGGTGCAGGATCTGGAAGTTGATAATACAACAGGTGTAAGTACGTATCTGATCGGAAAGAGTACGTTGGAAAGTGTCATTCGTAAAACGAAAATTCCGGGATTGGATATTATTCCTGCCGGTCCTATTCCACCAAATCCGGCTGAATTACTTGCCAAAAAAGAAACGACTCATTTACTGAATGAATTGCGCTCGATGTATGATTACATCATCATTGATACTCCACCGGTAGGTATTGTCAGCGATGCCATGATGCTGATGAGTCTGGCCGATGTCAACATTTTCATGTTGCGTGAAAACTATTCGAAAAAAGATTACATCAAAACCATTAACGATTACTATTCGCAGGGAAAAATTAAAAACTTATGTATCATTCTGAACGATGCAGGAGCGAACCAACGTTACGGTTACGGATATGGATACAGCTATGGATATTACGGCTACGGTTATTACGATGATGAACGAAATGCAAGACGTTCATTCAGAAATTTTTTCAAAAGAAAAAACAAGAAAAAGGTTTAACTTTCTTATATATAATTTTTTACTTGCCTTCCTGAATTCCTGCTAACACTTTTTCCATCTGACTGCTTCTGGAACCTTTGATTAAAATAGTAGCGTTTTGAACAGGATTGGAATTAAACCATTCAGTTGCTTGTTCCGATGTTTCAAAAGGAATTGATGGTAATTCGTCAGTGAAGCTTGAGAAGTTTTTTCCTACTAACAATAAGTAATCGTACTTCATGTTTTTTAACACGTCAATTATCTGCTGATGTTCATTCATGCTTTCGTCTCCTAACTCTGCCATGTCACCAATGCAAATAATTTTTTGTGACGCTTCAATTTTTTCGAAGTTTTTCAAAGCCGCTTCCATGCTGGTTGGATTTGCATTGTAAGCGTCGAGCAAAATGGTCGTTGATCCCTTTTTGATTAATTGCGACCGACTATTATCGGGAACATAGGAAGCAATGGCCTGATCAATGTCGGCCGGAGTAATACCAAAATAATTTCCAATGCAAATAGCACTCAATATATTTTCAAAATTGTATGCGCCGATCAACTGTGTATTTATTGTTCCTTTCCTTCCTTCACACTTCCACTCAACTGTTAAAAAAGGTGAATCGCTTAAAAGCTTTCCGTTGCAATATTGCTTTTCATCTGTGCTGTATTTCACTTTTTGTTCTTCAGAAAG
>JAYSPU010000231.1:0-15911 GCA_043721935.1 Bacteroidota bacterium
GCATCATTTTCACAAAATCATCGAAAAGGTAATTACTGTCGTGTGGACCCGGAGCAGATTCAGGATGATACTGGACACTAAAAGCAGCTCTTTCCTTCACACGAATTCCTTCAATGGTTTGATCATTCAGATTGATATGTGTAATATCCACTAAGGATGATTTTTTGATATTATCTTCATTCACAGAAAAACCATGATTCTGAGAGGTGATTTCGCAGTGGCCCGTGATAAGATTTTTTACAGGATGATTAATTCCTCTATGACCATTGAACATTTTATACGTACCAATGTCACATGCTTGAGCCAGCAATTGCTGACCAAGACAAATTCCAAACAATGGAATATTATCATTCAGTGCTTCCTTCACTGTCTTTACCACATCAGGCATAACAGCAGGATCACCGGGACCATTTGAAAGTAAAATTCCATCCGGTTCCCATTGTTTAATTAAATCAAAAGATGAGTAAGCTGGATATACATGGACATAACAGTTTCTCGAAACTAAGTGTCGGATAATATTTCGTTTCACACCGAAGTCCATGACTGCAACTTTAAATTCAGCATCAGGATTACCAACAAAATAACGTTGTGGTGTAGTGACTTTTGAAGACAACTCCAATCCGGCCATAGAAGGCACCTTGCTCAGCTTAGACTTCAATATACCCAGATCATCTGTTTCAGAAGAGATGATAGCATTCATTGCACCTTTAGAACGAATGTGACGGACGATCGCTCTTGTATCAACATCAGAAATGCCCACAACATTTTGATCTTTAAAATACTGGTCAATTGATTCAGTAGCGGATCGTCTTGAATAGATCGGATTAAATCCTCTGCAAACTAAACCGGCTATACGGATACTATCACTCTCTACTTCATCAGGGTGGATTCCATAATTACCGATGTGAACATGAGTAGTGACCAGAATTTGTCCGTAGTAAGATGGATCGGTGAAAACTTCCTGGTAACCCGTCATTCCGGTATTGAAGCAAAGTTCACCTGTAGTTGTGCCAATTGAACCTGCTGCTTTCCCATAGAAAACGGTACCGTCATCAAGTAATAAAACAGCCGGAATTTTTTCTGCGTATTTCATCATCGGTAGTAAAGATAATATTTATGTCGTGTTCAATTTAATGACTCAAAAAAAAAGGGCTAACCGATAACGGAAGCCCTTTTTTTCTATGTTCGAATTCGATTCATTATTCAGAATCTGAATCTTTTTTCTTGGTTTTAGTTGCAGCTTTTTTCGCCGTAGCTTTCTCTGCTTTTGGAGCATCAACTTTGGGCTTACGGGCAGCTGTTTTCTTTTCTGCTTTTGGCTCACCACTCGTTTCTTCAGAAGAAGCATCAGCATCTGTTGCATCCACTTTTTTACGAGTACCACTACGACGGGTAGTTTTCCCTTTCTTCTCAGGAGCTGCAGTACCTGCACCACCATAAATTAAGTTAAAATCAACCAATTCCATCATACACATTTCCGCGTTATCACCGGCACGATTCTCCAGTTTAATGATGCGGGTATATCCACCCGGACGATCAGCTACTTTAGGAGCTATGTCGCGGAACAATTCAGCAACAGCAATTTTATCCTGCAGATAGCTAAACACCATACGACGAGAGTGTGTACTATCATCCTTTGAACGAGTGATAATCGGCTCTACGTATTTACGAAGTGCTTTAGCTTTAGCAACCGTTGTATTGATTCTTTTATTCAGAATCAATGAAGTCGCCATGTTTGCAAGAAGGGCTTGACGATGACTATGTGTCCTGCCGAGGTGATTAAATTTTTTACCGTGTCTCATTTTATGATGCGCTAATCCGGCTTTTCAAACTACCGGGCATTTATACTATAATTATTTTCTATCGAGGTATTTACCGACATTCATACCGAAGGTCAGATTTTTTGAACGAACAAGTTCTTCTAATTCAGTCAATGATTTCTTTCCGAAGTTACGGAACTTCAAAAGGTCAGCTTTGTTGTAAGAAACAAGATCACCTAATGTTTCTACGTCTGCAGCTTTAAGGCAGTTCAAGGCACGAACAGATAAATCCATATCGACTAACTTCGTACTTAACAACTGACGCATGTGCAGTGTGTTTTCATCTAACTCTTCAGTTGGAGTTTTCTCTTTTGTTTCCAACGTGATTTTCTCATCGCTGAATAACATGAAATGGTGAATCAGAATTTCTGCTGCTTCTTTCAATGCTTCTTTCGGATGAATAGAACCATCACTGGTAATTTCCATGATCAGTTTTTCATAATCGGTCTTTTGTTCAACGCGATAATTTTCAACTGAATATTTCACATTACGAATCGGAGTAAAAATTGAATCCATAGCAACTGTACCGATTGGTGCACTTGCATTTTTATTTTCCTCAGAAGGAACATAACCACGACCTTTGTCAATATGAACATCGATCTGAAGTTTTACACCGGGCTCCATGTTACAAAGAACAAGTTCAGGATTTAAAACCTGAAATGCCGTTGTGAATTTACTTATGTCTCCTGCTGTGAATTGAGTTTTTCCTGTAACGGATACAGTTACGCGCTCTGATTCTGTTCCTTGAATTTGTTGTTTGAAACGAACTTGCTTCAGGTTTAAAATAATTTCGGTTACGTCTTCAACAACTCCTTTAATAGTTGAGAATTCATGATCCACACCTGCGATCCGGATGGAAGTAATAGCATATCCTTCTAAAGAAGAAAGCAGAATTCTGCGAAGTGCATTACCGATGGTAATTCCATATCCCGGTTCAAGCGGTCGAAACTCGAACACACCATGACGCTCGTCAGAGTTAATCATGATCACTTTATCCGGTCTCTGAAATGCTAAGATGGCCATTGTATCTGTTGTTATTTTTTTGGTTTGACAATACTACTGCAGAACGATTCTGCAGGTAATCAGCTATTATTTCGAGTACAATTCGACGATGAGCTGTTCTTTAATCGCTTCAGGGATCTGATCGCGAGCAGGAACATTCAAAATCTTTCCACTCATAGTCGTTCTATCCCACTCTAACCAACCGTGTTTGCTTATGTTTCCTGCTGCTGCAGAAACAACTACTTCGAGTGATTTAGAACGCTCACGGATACCAACCACATCACCTGCTTTACAGGTATAAGATGAAATGTTGACAACCTTACCGTTAACTAAAACGTGACGATGAGACACCAACTGGCGTGCAGCAGAACGAGAAGGTGCAAGACCTAAACGATAAACCACATTATCCAAACGTAATTCGATTAATTGCAGGAGTGTTTCTCCTGTGATACCTGATTTACGGGAAGCCTTGTCGAAAATTTTTGCGAACTGACGCTCGAGAATTCCGTACATGTACTTCACTTTTTGCTTCTCCATCAACTGAACAGAATACTCTGACTGTTTAGCACGTTTTTTCGTTTGACCGTGTTGTCCGGGAGGATAATTTTTTCTTTCGAAACTCTTATCCGGTCCGAAAATAGGTTCACGGAATTTACGAGCGATCTTTGTTGTGGGGCCTATATATCTTGCCATTGTCTTGTATTTCTTTTTCTGATTCTACTATTTTGATTAAACGCGGCGTTTTCCCGGAGGGCGACAACCATTATGTGGGATTGGTGTTAAGTCAACGATTTCAGTCACCTCAATACCAGCCTGGTGAAGAGTCCTGATTGCCGACTCACGTCCAGCACCCGGCCCTCTAACCAATACTTTTACCTTGCGAAGTCCGAGCTCGTATGCAGCTTTTGCACAGTCACCGGCAGCTAACTGAGCTGCATAAGGTGTGTTCTTTTTAGAACCCTTAAAGCCCATTTTCCCTGCAGATGCCCAAGAGATCACCTGACCTGTTTCATTTGTAAGTGAAATGATGATGTTATTGAAAGTAGCATTTATAAATGCTTTTCCAAACGCTTCTACTTTCACTACTTTTTTCTTAACAGCCTTACCTGTTTTAGAGCCTGATTGTTGTGTTGCCATGATGATCAATTACATTTTAGTTGCCTTCTTCTTGTTGGCGACTGTTTTACGTTTACCTTTTCTTGTCCGACAGTTTGTTTTAGTGCGCTGTCCACGTACCGGTAAACTGTTACGGTGACGCATTCCCCGATAGCAGTTAATATCCACAAGTCGTTTGATGTTCAACTGAACCTCAGAACGTAATGCACCTTCAACTTTAAGTTCGTTGATGATTGTACGAATCTTATTCAACTGGTCGTCATCCCAGCTATCTACCTTGATGCTAAAATCAATACCGGCATCGGTAAGAATCTTCTCAGAGGTCGCACGACCAATTCCGAAGATGTAGGTGAGGCCGATAACGCCTCTTTTGTTTTTTGGTAAATCAATACCAGCAATACGAGCCATTTATTCTTGATTATTGTTGTTTCTAATTAATGTATGTTTTCTAAATTATCCCTGACGTTGTTTAAAACGTGGATTTTTTTTGTTGATGACATACAATCTTCCCTTTCTGCGAACAATTTTGCAGTCAGCGCTTCTTTTCTTGATAGCAGGTTTAACTTTCATTGTCTTCTATTTTAGAATCCGTCATGTTAAGTGTCGGTTCCTGATTAATTATTATTTGTACCTATAAGTAATTCTTCCTTTGGTTAAATCGTACGGTGACATTTCCACCTTTACTTTATCCCCCGGAAGGATCTTTATATAATTCATTCTCATTTTGCCGGAGATATGTGCGATGATTTCATGTCCATTCTCCAGTTCCACACGGAACATTGCATTTGATAATGCCTCGGTAATCGTACCGTCTTGTTCTATGTTTGCCTGTTTTGCCACTCAGTTGCTTACTTTATTTTTATTATTTAGATTTTCTACTGCTTCAATGAATTCAAACGAGCTTAATATATCCGCCTCTCCTTTTCTAACCGAAACCGTATGCTCAAAATGAGCAGAAGGTTTTTTATCAGCTGTCCGAACTGTCCATCCATCCTTTTCATGAATGACTCCCTTCGTTCCCAGATTGATCATTGGTTCTATTGCAATGATTAACCCTTCCTTCAACACCATCCCCGATCCACGCTTACCATAATTTGGTACTTCAGGCTTTTCGTGCAAATGTCTTCCGATACCATGTCCAACTAACTCGCGAACGACAGAAAAGCCATTTTTTTCTGCATGCTCCTGAATGGCTGCACTGACATCCCCAAGTCGGTTTCCCGCAATCACCTTTTCAATTCCTTTATAAAGCGACTCCTTGGTTATTTTCAGTAGAAACAATGTCTCATCTATGACCTCACCGATTGGAAAGGTATAAGCAGAATCACCGTAAAAGCCATTCTTTACAACTCCACAATCAACAGAACAGATGTCTCCATCTTGAAGCACTGTTGATCCGGGAATACCGTGAACCACCTGAGCATTAACTGAAACACACAATGAATTTGGAAATCCATTGTAATTCAGAAATGCCGGAACGCCTTGATTATCCCGGATAAACTCTTCAGCTATCCGATCCAATTCAAGCGTCGTGATTCCCGGACGAATGACCTTTGCTACTTCAGCAAGGGCTTTGGCAACAAGTAAAGAACTTTCTCTTACTAACTCTACTTCTTCAATGGTTTTATAATACAGCATCCGTTTACTTTCCGATTAACTGTCTTAAACTGATTAAGCCATTTGTGAACTTCTTCCTTTAATTCTTCCACCCTTCATCAATCCATCGTAATGACGCATTAGCAAATGACTTTCAATCTGTTGCAATGTGTCCAACACCACACCCACAAGAATCAGAAGAGATGTTCCTCCGTAGAAATGGGCGAAATTGTTATTAATATTTAAAAGGAGTGCAAAGGTAGGCAGAATTGCGATGATTGCCAGAAAAATCGATCCTGGAAGGGTTATTCTTGAGATAACTTCATCAATAAATTCAGATGTACTTCTACCCGGCTTAACTCCGGGGATAAATCCGTTGTTACGTTTCATATCATCTGCCATCTGATTTGCATTTACAGCAATTGCTGTATAGAAATAGGTGAAGAGGATAATCAACGTTGCAAATACGAAATTGTACCAAAACGAGGTAAAATTACCGAATGTTGCTAAAACTCCTTGAGATGCATTTGCATCAGGAAAAAACTGAGCGATAGTAGCCGGAATGAACATAATTGCCTGAGCAAAGATGATCGGCATTACCCCCGCCGCATTGACTTTCAATGGAATATACTGACGTACACCACCGTACTGCTTATTTCCAACAACTTTTTTTGCAAAATTGACCGGAATTCTTCTAGTTCCTTGAACCAAGAGGATCACAAATGCAACCACAGCAGCCAGTGCGACCAATTCTATCAGCAAAACAACCATTCCACCATTTGAATTCGCACGAGACAACACTTCATCTTTCAAAGATGCCGGTAGACGGGCAATAATTCCAATCATGATGATTAGAGAAATACCATTTCCAATACCTTTATCAGTGATACGCTCCCCTAACCACATTACGAAAATCGTTCCTGCAGTAAGGATGATGATAGAAGTAAACCAGAACATGAATGGGGAAACCAGTTCAGGATTTGTAACTGAAATAATTGCTCCCGGTACCTGTGAACGTAAGTTTACGATATAACCCGGAGCCTGAAAGGCTGTGATGACAACCGTTAACCATCGCGTAATGTTATTGATTCTCTTTCTTCCACTCTCTCCTTCTTTCTGCAACTTCTGAAAGTAAGGAATGGCAATCGTTAATAACTGTATAACGATTGAAGCCGAAATGTAAGGCATGATACCCAATGCAAAGATAGAAGAGTGAGAAAAGGCACCACCTGAAAACATGTCAAGTAAGCCCAAAACACCACCCGATGTTTGCTGCTGGAGATTAGCCAGAAGTTCAGGATCAACGCCCGGAAGAACGATGTGAGTTCCTAAACGATAGATCAAAAGAAAAAAGAGAGTATTCAGAATACGAACTCTTAGATCTTCGATCTTAAATATATTCCGGATAGTGTTATAAAGGTTTTTCATACTTTAGATTAGATGGTAGCTATAGTTCCGCCTTGTGCCTCGATTGCATCTTTCGCCGCTGCTGAGAAAGCATGAGCTTTTACATCCAATTTTGAACTTAGCTTTCCACGTCCAAGAATTTTGATTTTTTCTTTTTTACCGGCAAGACCGTTTTGAACTAAAACCTCTACATCGATAGTGCTGATTTTATTCAGTACAGCAAGTGCCTGAAGTGTATCCAGATTGATTCCGTGATACTCTATACGGAAAGGATTGGTAAATCCAAACTTTGGAACACGGCGTTGCAAAGGCATTTGTCCACCTTCAAAACCACGTTTCTTAGAGTAACCTGAACGTGATTGTGCACCTTTATGTCCACGAGTGGATGTCCCACCTCTTCCGGAACCGGTACCACGACCGATGCGTTTGCGGGATTTAACTGAACCTTTTGCAGGTTTTAGAGATGATAAATTCATTGTTGTTGTTTCTTTCCTGGATAATTAATCACTGATGAATATTAGCCTTCCGTTACTTGTACGAGGTGACGTACTGAATTCACCATACCTCGTATCTGATCATTGTATTCATGCTCAACGGTACGGTGCATTTTAGTCAAACCCAACGCTTTTAGCGTACGTTTTTGACGTTCCGGGCGGTCAATACCACTCTTTACGAGGGTGATCTTAGCTTTTGCCATTTTCTTTCAGTTAATATCGTTATTGGCCGATTAGCCGTTAAATACTTTTGTCATTTTAATTCCGCGGTGTTGTGCAATGGTAGCCGGATCACGCATATTTAACAATGCATCGATTGTAGCTTTAACCACATTATGCGGATTTGAACTTCCTTTTGATTTTGCAAGGACATCATGAATACCCACACTCTCAAGAACAGCGCGCATCGCACCTCCGGCAATTACACCGGTTCCGGGAGCAGCTGGCTTAAGAAATACTAAAGCACCACCATATTTTCCATAGGCCTCATGCGGAACCGTTCCTCTAAGAATCGGAACTTTCACAAGGTTCTTCTTTGCATCATCGATACCTTTCTGAACTGCATCGGTAACCTCTTTTGCTTTACCCAAACCATGTCCAACTACTCCGGCTTCATCACCGACTACGATGATAGCTGCGAATGTGAATGCACGACCTCCTTTAGTAACCTTGGTTACTCTGTTCACGGTAACGAGACGATCTTTCAATTCGATCTCGCTGGATTTAACTTTCTTTACGTTTGTTGCTGACATAGTACTGTTGTTCGATCAGATTAAATAATGAATTAGAACTGAAGGCCGCCTTCACGTGCACCATCTGCCAGGGCTTTTACACGACCATGGTAGAGGTAACCACCACGATCAAAAACCACGGCACTGATACCGGTTGATTTTGCCTTTTCAGCAATCGCTTTACCTACGGCATTAGCGATGGCTACTTTATTTGCTTTCAGATCGAGTTCTTTCGATGCAGAAGAAGCAGCAGCGAGTGTGATTCCATTTACATCGTCAATCAACTGAGCATAGATTTGCTTGTTGCTGCGGAAGATGGACAAGCGAGGACGATCGGCTGTACCTTTGATCGTTCTGCGAATGCGCGTACGGATGCTGTTTCTGCGGAGCTGTTTTTTTAACATGACTTCAATTATTTTTTAGCGGCTGATTTTCCTGCTTTTCTTCTCAGCACTTCGCCGGTGAATTTGATACCTTTTCCTTTGTATGGCTCTGGTGTACGCAGTGAACGAATCTTTGCTGCGACAGCACCGAGTAATTGTTTATCTGCACTTTCAAGAATGATCGTCGGGTTTTGACCTTTGTCATGCTTAGTAGTCACTTTTACTTCTGTTGGAATTTCAAAAATAAAGTGGTGAGAATAACCTAAGACCATATCTAACAATTGACCTTGATTGCTGGCTTTGTAACCAACACCGACCAATTCCTGCTCTTTACGGAATCCTTGTGACACTCCGATAATCATATTGTTGATCAGGGAGCGGTAAAGTCCGTGTAAAGAACGGTGGCTTTTACCGTCCGACGCACGCTCTACATTCATTGTATTCCCGTCTACAGAAATTTTGATTCCGCTTACAAGTTTTTGAGAAAGCTCACCCTTCGGACCTTTTACATGGATCGCGTCAGGGGCTACCTTCACTTCTATCTTATCAGGAATGGTGATTGGCATTTTTCCAATACGTGACATTTCTTTTTTCTTTTAGTATTAATAAACGTAGCAAAGAACTTCGCCACCCACTTTTTCTTTTGATGCTTCTTTATCGGTCATGACACCTTTAGAGGTAGAAAGGATTGCTATTCCCAAACCATTCAATACGCGTGGCATACTTTCGATGCCTGCATATTTACGAAGACCCGGCTTACTGATTCGCGTTAAGTTGCGGATCGCTGGAATTTTCGTTACCGGATGATATTTCAACGCGATTTTTATCAAACCTTGTTTCGTATCATCTTCGAATTTATAGTCGAGAATGTATCCTTTTTCTTTAAGGATTTTTGTCATTTCCTTCTTCAGGTTTGACGCAGGAATCTGTACAATACGGTGATTAGCTCTAACCGCATTTCGAATCCGCGTAATGAAGTCTGCAATAGGATCTGTCATTGTTTTAACGTTAAACGTGTACTTGTTTCTATTTTAAATTATTACCAGCTAGCTTTAGTTACTCCCGGGATTTTTCCATTTAATGCCATTAGACGGAAAACGTTTCGTGATAATCCGAAAAGTCGGATGTAACCACGTGGACGGCCGGTTAACTTACAACGGTTGTGTTTCCGAACCGGAGAAGCATTTTTCGGTAGTTTATCGAGTGCTTCGTAATCTCCTGCAGCTTTAAGAGCGGCGCGCTTTTTTGCATATCTGTCTGACATGCGGGCACGCTTTACTTCTCTAGCCTTCATTGATTCTTTTGCCATGTTGTTATTTTCTTATTGCTGAATTATTGATTTGCTTTGAAAGGCATTCCGAATTCTTTAAGCAATTCCATTGCTTCTTCATCCGTTGTTGCTGTTGTCACGAACGTAATATCCATTCCTGTGATCTTACTTACTTTATCGATGTCGATCTCCGGGAAAATGATTTGCTCCGTTACACCAAGTGTAAAGTTTCCACTTCCATCAAAACCTTTAGGGTTAATTCCACGGAAGTCACGGATACGAGGCAGAGAAACTGAAATCAAACGATCCAGAAATTCATACATCTTCACATCACGAAGCGTTACACGCACGCCAATCGGAACATCTACACGAAGTTTGAAATTCGAGATGTCTTTCTTCGAACGTGTTGGTACCGGTTTTTGTCCGGTAATGATCGTCATCTCAGCCAGTGCTGAATCAATCAGTTTTTTATCACTAACCGCTTCACCAACGCCCTGGTTAATACAGATCTTCGATAAACGAGGAACCTGCATTGAACTCTTGTAGTTAAATTTCTTTGCGAGAGCCGGTACAACATCTGCTTTGTACTTCTCTTTTAGTCTTGGAATGTAGGCCATTATTTAATTACCTCCTCTGATTTTTTTGAGAACCGAACCATCTTACCTTCTTGCTCTTTGCGACCAACCCGAGTGGAGTTGCCTTTGCCGTCAACAAGCATAACATTAGATATATGGACCGGAGCCTCTTTTTTTACGATACCACCTTGAGTGAATTTAGCACTCGGCTTGGTGTGTTTGCTAACCATGTTAACACCTTCTACAAGTACTTTACGGGTTGCCTGGATTACTTCCAGTACACGACCTTGAGCACCTCTTGAATCTCCGGCGATTACTTTTACGATATCGCCTTTGCGGATGTTGAGTTTTGGTTGTTTGTTATATTTTCTTTCCATTTGAAGGAATCTTTACTTTTTTAAATTTATAGAACTTCAGGAGCCAATGAAACGATTTTCATGAATTGTTTTTCGCGAAGCTCACGTGCTACCGGTCCGAAGATACGCGTACCGCGTAATTCATCTGTTGCAGTTAGCAGAACGACTGCATTATCATCAAAGCGAATATAAGATCCGTCTGCGCGTTTCACCTCTTTACGAGTACGAACCACAACCGCTTTTGATACGGTTCCTTTTTTGATATTGCCTGAAGGGAGTGCATGCTTTACGGTTACGACAACTTTGTCACCGACACTTGCATATTTTTTCCGGGTACCACCTAACACGCGGATACAAAGGACTTCTTTTGCACCACTGTTGTCAGCTACTACGCATCTGGATTCTTGCTGTATCATCTCTCTTGGTTATTGAACGTTTTTGAATAGGGCCTATGCCCAAAGATTATTTTGCTTTTTCGAGGATTTGTTTCAATCGCCAGCATTTGTTCTTGCTTAGCGGACGAGTTTCAGAGATGAGTACTAGATCACCCATTCCACTTTCATTTTTCTCGTCATGAGCCATGAACTTTGTTGTCTTCTTAATGAACTTTCCGTATTTCGGATGCTTCACTTTTCGCTCGACAGAAACGACGATACTCTTCGCCATTTTGTTGCTGACAACTACGCCGATACGCTCTTTGCGTAAGCCTCGTTTTTCTGTTGTTGTATTTTCCATTGGTCTGATTACCGCTTAATTATTTGGATTGTTGCTCTTGCTGACGACGTGTCAGTTCAGTATTGATCGTTGCAATACCACGACGTGTAATGCGGATCTTCATTGGATTCTCAATCGGAGAAACTGCATGATTCATTTTCATCTTAACATACATGTCCTTCTCTTCTTCAAGACGTAAGCGAAGCTCGTCTGTTGTAAGTTCTTTAATATCCTCTTTTTTCATTTTGATCTTTTTTATTCTTTGTTACCTGTTCATTATACCGATTCAACATCGCGACGCATAATGAATTTAGTGTTAACAGATAATTTTTGTGCTGCTAGGCGAAGTGCTTCGCGGGCAATATTTTCAGGAACACCTTCTGCTTCAAATATGATGGTTCCCGGTTTCACAACAGCAACCCAAAATTCCGGATTACCTTTTCCTTTTCCCATACGTACCTCTGCAGGCTTACGAGTGATTGGTTTATCAGGGAAGATACGCACCCATAGTTGACCTTCACGTTTCATATAACGGGTTACCGCTACACGAGCTGCCTCTATCTGCTTACTTGGCAACCAGCCAATTTCAAGAGACTTGATTCCAAACGTTCCAAAAGCGAGCTCATGCCCTCTAGTTGCGTTTCCTTTCGGAACCATTTTATGTTGTTTTCTAAATTTCGTTTTCTTCGGCTGTAACATGATCTACAGAAATTTATTAATACTGATTAATCCTAACTATATAAAATTATTTGCCACCACGGTTTCCGCCACCGCCTCCACGGTTTCCACCGCCACCACCACGATTTCCTCCGCCACCACCACCACCACGATTTCCTCCACGACCACCACGATCTCCACCGCGATCATTTCGCTGATCACGACCACCACCGTGTCCAAAAGATTTTGGAGCACCGCTGCCGGTTGCTGAAGCACCCTGGTTAGGTGATAAATCCGGCTTACCATAGATTTCACCCTTACAAATCCACACCTTGATTCCGATTTTACCGTAAGAGGTTTGTGCCTCTGCAATTGCAAAATCAATATCAGCACGGAATGTATGCAATGGAACACGTCCGTCTTTATATTGTTCAGTACGCGCCATCTCTGCACCACCTAAACGACCACCGATCATGATACGAATTCCTTCAGCACCCATACGCATGGTAGAGGCAATTGACATTTTCGCTGCACGACGGAAAGATATACGAGCTTCGATCTGACGAGCAATACCATCTGCTACTAACTGAGCATCGGTCTCCGGACGTTTGATCTCAAAAATGTTGATCTGAACATCCTTCTTTGTCAGTTTCTTAAGCTCCTCTTTCAGCTTATCTACTTCCTGACCACCTTTACCAATTACAATCCCCGGACGAGCCGTATGAACAGTAACCGTTACTAGTTTCAAAGTACGCTCGATAACAATCTTAGAAACACCACCTTTTAAAAGTCGTGCCATCAGATAATTACGGATTTTGAAATCTTCTACCAGTTTGTCAGCAAAATTTCTTCCGCCATACCAGTTAGACTCCCATCCTCTGATGATACCAAGTCTATTACCTGTCGCGTTCGCTTTTTGTCCCATCGTATTTATCGTTTTGTCCTTTATTCCGGACTAAATGTTTTCGTTTGGTTAAATTATTTTACTTCTTCAGTTGCTTTAGTACGCTCATTCTTTTTTGGCTTGCGGTTAGCAAGTATATCCAGAATGATAGTTACGTGATTCGAACGTTTACGAATCCGGTGGCCACGACCTTGCGGAGCCGGACGAAGGCGCTTTAACATACGTGCACTGTCAACTGCAATTGTTTTAATATATACAGTTCCCTCGTCGATTTTCTCACCTGTTTTACTTTCCCAGTTTGCAATTGCAGAATGTAAAAGTTTCTCCAGCCGTTCAGCAGGTGCTTTTGCATTGAAGCGAAGAATATTCATCGCTTGCATTACTTCCTGACCACGAACCAGGTCAGCAACAACACGCGTTTTACGTGGTGAAGTTGGAACCGACACATTACGTGCGATAGCCGTTGTTTTTAATATTTCTTTGCGCTTTTCAGCTGCTTCTCTTTTTCTGACTCCCATGACTTAATGAATGTTTTATTTTTCGTTACGGTTACCACTATGTCCGCGGAATGTACGGGTTGGTGCGAATTCTCCTAATTTATGACCTACCATATTTTCAGTTACATAAACCGGTATAAATTTACTTCCGTTGTGTACAGCGAAGGTATGACCAACAAAATCCGGAGATATCATAGAAGCACGTGACCATGTTTTGATGACAGTCTTCTTCTTGCTCTCAATCATCTTTACCACCTTTGCATCCAGGTGATGAGCGATATACGGACCTTTTTTAAGTGAACGAGCCATTGCGTTTTTGTTTATCGTAGATCGGCCAAAGCCTGATCAGTTTTTCTTAGTTAATTAATTATTTCTTTCTCTTTTCAATGATGTATTTATCAGAGCTCTTGTTCTTGCGAGTCTTATAACCTTTCGCAAGTAAACCTTTACGTGAGCGCGGATGTCCACCTGAAGCACGACCTTCACCTCCACCCATCGGGTGATCTACCGGGTTCATGGCTACACCACGAACACGAGGACGGCGACCCATCCAACGGGTACGACCTGCTTTACCAAGGCTTTCCTGCATATGATCTGCATTGGAAACTGTACCAATGGTTGCCAAACAAGTAATCAAAATCATTCTTGTTTCACCTGAAGGCATTTTAATCACAGCATATTTTCCATCACGAGCCGCAAGCTGAGCATAAGAACCTGCACTTCGTGCAATTTCTCCACCCTGACCAGGACGCATTTCAATGTTGTGAATTAATGTACCCAGTGGAATATCTTTCAGGAAAAGTGCATTTCCGACTTCCGGAGTTGCAGTATCACCGGAAAAAATCCGCTGACCTACTTTTAATCCGTTTGGTGCAAGAATATAACGCTTCTCACCATCTTTATAATTCACCAATGCAATACGTGCTGTACGGTTTGGATCGTATTCTATCGTTTTAACTGTTCCTTCAATCGTGTGTTTGTCACGCTTGAAATCAATCAGACGATATTTTCTCTTATGACCGCCACCGATGTAACGCATTGTCATTTTACCATCTGCATTACGACCACCCGATTTTTTGATTGGAACGGTAAGTGATGGTTCAGGCTTGGATGCCGTAATATCTGAATACGAATCAACGGTTGAGTGACGCTGACTAGGTGTTATCGGACGAAGTTTTCTAACTGCCATTTCTTCTTAGATTAAATGTTGCTGTAGAAATCGATTGTGTCGCCTTTTTTCAGGGTAACAATTGCTTTCTTGTATGAACCAGTGCTACCAACTGTAACACCGTTTTTGGTATTACGTGTTTTGATTTTCCCTGCAATACGCATTGTATTTACACGGTCAACCGTTACGTTATACATTTTTTCGATCGCTTGCTTGATCTGGATTTTGTTGGCTTTATACTCAACAATGAATCCGTAATGACCGAGCTTCTCGCCCAACTTGGTCATCTTTTCAGTAATGAGGGGCTTTTTTAGGATATTCATTTTGCTAAAAATCTATTTTCTAATACTTGAACTGAAGCATCAATTATAACCAGTGACTGAGCATTCATTACATCGTAAGTGTTCAAGTCAGCTGCTGTAGTAATTTTGTTTCTTTGAAGATTACGGGATGATAAATAAATGTTCTTATCATGCTGAGGAAGTACCAACAAAACTTTTGAGTCAGCGAGGTTTAAATTTTTCATGATGTCTACGTAGTTTTTAGTCTTCGGTGCATCAATTGAAAAATTCTCCACTACCATAATTTTATTTTCTTTTGCTTTATATGAAAGAGCAGAAAGACAAGCGAGGTGTTTTAATTTCTTATTCAGTTTGAATGAATAATCGCGAGGACGCGGACCAAATACACGACCACCACCAACGAACAGAGGTGATTTCATTGAACCGGCACGAGCACCACCGGTACCTTTTTGACGTTTCAACTTTTTCGTTGTACGGGAAATCTCCGCACGTTCTTTAGCCTTATGAGTTCCCTGACGTTGATTTGCGAGATACTGTTTCACATCCAAATAGATCGCATGATCATTCGGTTCAACGGCAAAAATTTCGGCGTTCAGTTTTACTTTTTTACCGGTTTCTTTACCGGTTGTATTTAAGATAGCTACTTCCATTTTTATTTCTCCACAATTACGTAAGATCCGATATGTCCCGGTACTGCGCCTTTAATGACGAGTAGATTTTGTTCCGGAAGCACTTTAATTACTTGAAGGTTTTGAACCTTGATACGGGTTGCCCCCATTTGGCCGGCAGCACGCATACCTTTTAATACACGTGAAGGGTCAGAGGATGCACCGAGAGATCCCGGAGCACGAAGGCGGTTATGCTGACCGTGAGTCTGGCCACCAACACCACTAAAGTGATGACGACGAACAACACCCTG
>JAYSPU010000232.1:0-2513 GCA_043721935.1 Bacteroidota bacterium
TTATGGTCACTCTCAAACATTGTTTCCGATTGTACAGGGAAGTGTTTACAAAGACCTGCGTTTACAATCGGCGGAGTTTATTGCTGCACAGGGTCGTGAAGGAAACGCTATCGGCGGATTATCAGTTGGTGAGCCTGCAGAAATGATGTATGAAATGACAGAATTGGTTTGCAACATTCTGCCAAAAGACAAACCGCGATATTTAATGGGCGTTGGAACTCCTATCAATATTCTTGAATCAATAGCGCTTGGAATTGACATGCTTGATTGCGTTATGCCGACACGTAATGGAAGGAATGGAATGCTTTTCACGCAGAACGGAATTCTGAATATGCGAAATGAAAAATGGAGAGACGATCATTCTGTAATTGATCCTGATGGTACGTCGTATGTCGATCAGTATTATTCAAAAGCTTACTTGAGACATCTGATCATCAGCAAAGAAATACTGGGTGCACAAATCGCAACGCTTCACAATCTGGCCTTCTATCTCTGGCTTGTTACGGAAGCCCGAACTAAAATTCTCGAAGGTAATTTTACAAGTTGGAAAAATGAGATGGTGAGTCGGTTGGGGAAAAAAATATAGATCACATGAATGAAGCTTTATAACAATGAGCATTCATGGAAATATTATCTCCCGCAGATCTCGGTGATTACGCGGAGATCTCGCTGAATTATTTATAATTTTCTGTGGTGTTTCTGTGAGATCTGTGTATTCTGTGGGAGAAAAACATACGCCGGATTGAGAAATCAACGTCGGTTATGTAGCCCGCAGATCTCGGAGATTACGCGGAGATCTCGCTGAATGGGATTGAAAATATTCTGTGGTGTTTCTGTGAGATCTGTGTTTTCTGTGGGAAAAAAACCTGTGCCGAATTGAGAAATCAACGTTGGGTATTTTCCCGCAGATTGCGGAGATTACGCAGAGATCTCGCTGAATGGGGTGGTTGTGTTTTTTTATTTGTCCGTCTTTCTTAAACTTTATATATATAGAATGGTCAATGGGGGAAATCTATCTTATGAAAATATTAGTAATGGCCGGTTTGATCTTATGTTCGATTTCGTCCGTAGCACAGGGAGAAAGGCAAATGCAAAGACGTGCGGATAAATCAGTTGAACAACGGGCAGAAGAAAGAGCAACTACTTTAAAGGTAAAACTTAAATTGAACGATCAGCAGTATTCCTCACTTTACAATATCTTACTTGGAAATATGAAAAAAGATGAGGTGATTCGCGCTGAAATGAAAAGACGTCACGAGGAAAGCGACGCTCAAATTAAAAACGTATTCACTCCGGATCAATTTGCAGAATGTGAAAAGATGAAGGAGAACATGAGAAGTCGTATGAAAAATCGACAAGAACCCGAGGAGACAAAATAATTAACGGTGTATTATTATTTTTTACGGATTAACATTAATCCGTCGCGAATGGGTAGGATAATTTTTTCTACCCTTTCGTCTTTTAAAACCTTCTTGTTAAAGTCAAGTAGGGCAGCGGTGTCCTTATCCGGTTTTTCGTCAGACACTACTTTTCCACTCCATAGCACATTATCAGCAAGGATGTATCCACCCGGTTTTAATTGGTCAAAGATTAAATCGTAATAGACTGAATAGCGAACTTTATCTGCATCAATAAAAACCAAATCAGGTTGTATGTTTAATTGAGGTATAAGCAATACAGCATCTCCTGAAATCAACTCAATGGAATTTTGCATGTTTGCTTTTTGAACATATCGTTCTACCATTGGTTTTAATTCATCGTTGATGTCAATGGTGTACAGTTTTCCATTTGGAGCTAAGCCTTCAGCCAGACAGATGGCAGAATAGCCTGTGTATGTTCCTATTTCAAGAATGCATGCAGGACAAATCATTTTACTGACCATACTTAAAAATCGTCCTTGAAAATGTCCGGAAAGCATCCGTGGCATTAATACTTTCGCATGCGTTTCACGATTTAGTTCTCGCAATACCTCCGGTTCTTCAGAAGTATGTGCTTCAATGTAATCGTTTAATTCAGGAGTAAGAAAATCCAAGTTAAGAGTGTTGGTTCAGAAAAACAATGAAGGCAAAAAAAAGGTAGTCGCTCGATTTAATTCCAGTCCTGTGATTCTCCAATGGCTACTCGTTGAACATTAATAATCCGGTGACCTGTAGGAGTAGTGGCATATTTATCGACAAAGACAATAACAGAACAATTCGATGAATTGATGCCGTTAAGATTTATCGCATAACTTTTTACAAATTCATTTCCTCTTTTCATTATTGATGCCGGAATAATATCGCCTGCTAATTTCCCGATTGTAAATACTTTTCTCAATACATAGTTATATGTGTAGAGATGAATTGTATCGTTCAAGCTGTAGTATGGAAGAAGAGGATCGGGATTGTTTCCTTCAAAACTAAAATCATTCAATTGATCATATAGTGAATCTCCGTTGCGGTAACTGTTTTCTACAATGTAACCATGTATGCGATAATCGCCGAATAAATCACTGCTGAAACCAACATGAACAG
>JAYSPU010000233.1:0-12684 GCA_043721935.1 Bacteroidota bacterium
AAGCTTCATGAAAATTTCTGATTGGAAGCTAAGGAATAGAGCAACCACTGCTACACCCATCATCAAGACATGCTGAAATTTTATTTTCAACTTGAATACTAAAAAAACTACCAGAGCGATTACCAGACTCAACCAGGCAGCACGGGTATAAGAGAGAATAATAGCGATGAATAATAAAACTGTAATTGCACCGGCAAGCCAGCGATTGGTGTTGTGTTCTTTTTTATTCGTTGCCATTGTCAATGCAATTGGAACAAATAGAGCGAGGACAGCGGCGTATGCGGTATGATCGTTATAAAACGGATACATTACCCAGTGAGCGGCTTTTTGCGTCCAGCCATTCTGAGCATGATGAATGAGCGTATAGGCAACGACAATGAATAATCCTGCCAGGTATGACCAAACAAACTGCTTCATTTTTTTCTTCGTTCGAAATAATTGAGTTCCTAAAAAATAAAAAGGAACAATGAACCAAAGCTGTGATGTCAGATGTTTAAGACTGACGATAGGAAATGAACTGGTCAGTGTTGTAAAGAGCATCCACCCAAGTACAAAGTAGATCGAAATTGTTACAGGGTGATAAAGCACACGACGGTCAAACTTTCCTTCGAAAATGAACTTGAAAATAAATAACAGTAAGACTCCAAACATCAAGGGCTCCGTAGGAAAACTCACAGCAGGTCCTGATGTTTTGTCGTTTAATGTAATGGCAAGAGGTGTGCAAAAAACGATGATGAATAAAATGGTATCAAGCGAAAAAACAGCCAGGTAAAGAACGGCAATGACGAGAGGCAAAGCTGCAAACCAAAAATTTTCTTTAGCGAGAAAAAACAAACCAATAGACATCAAGAATAAGGTGGTTCCATAAAACCACTTTAATTCTGATTTAGTTGGCGACAGTGAATCCATTTACGCTGATAGTTTCTTTTTCTTTGTATCCATGATAATTAAAATCATGAAGGCAAGCAGAAGAGAAGAACCCACACCAACAGCAACAATCAGCCATCGCACCGGAGTTGCTTTTTTGTCTGATGGAAAAGGTTTGGTAACGATATTCGTGTAAGTCAGTTTTTTAATTACATCTCTTTCTACATTTTCATAGGCTAACTTGAGATCGTTGTAAGTGCCGCGTGTTCTCCAGAGATGTTCATTGATCGCATTGAATGAAAGACCATTGGTATGTAAGGCAGAATATAAATCACGAACTTCTTTATTCGAAGGATTTTTAAAATAAGCGCGTGTTACTTCTTTTGTTTGTGATTTCAAATCAAGTAATCCATATTGTTCGCTCATTCCCTGAATCAGATTTTCCATCGAATCCATTTCTTGTTTTTTGTCTTTCAATTGATTGCCAATGATAATCATGACTTCAGCTGATTTCTCAGCCTGCATTTGTCTAGCCTTGATATTAAAAAAATGAATAAGACTATCCACCATCCTTGAAGCAACTTTAGGATCAGTATCATAGACAATTACCTGCATCGATTCGTATTCAGTTTTTTTAATGGTTACGTTCTCTTCGTAAATGCCAATTACATGTGTTTCGTGAAACAGATCTTTGACAGTGTCAATATCATAGTGAGAAAATAAATCAAATGCCTTAATCATCGACTCACGTATGTCACTGGACTGAGCAACCTGAAGCATCTGTTCAGTTGCACTTTCACCGGAATACGCCATCAGATTCGAAGGATATACAATTGCTTCTGATTTGAATTTCGGTTTGATGAACATTGGAGATGAAAAAAAGATAGCAGCAACAAAGCTTATCATGCCAACAATGATCAGGTGTTTTTTCCAGCGGTTCAACAATCCAAACAGGTCAATTGAATTGAAATAATTAGTTGTACTCTCCATAAATGTGTGTGGGATTATTATATTTTATACTTGAGTTCGCGATAGCGTACGAGTGTCAGAATGACAACCAATGAAAGAACGAATGTAATGACTACTGTTACCAGCACAATCAGCCAGCGAACCGGATAAACTTTCTTTTCGCCTTTCACGGCTTTGTTCACTAAAAACTTATGCGAGAGATTGGCATTCGCATCGATCAATAATTTGTCGTATTGTTGTTTGAGTTTGCTCAACTCTTCCCGCTCTGTTGTCAGGTCTTCG
This sequence comes from Bacteroidota bacterium, assembly GCA_043721935.1. Taxonomy (GTDB): domain Bacteria; phylum Bacteroidota; class Bacteroidia; order AKYH767-A; family 2013-40CM-41-45; genus JADKIH01. The sequence continues at coordinate 2,119 of JAYSPU010000233.1, forward strand.
TTCATTGCAACACTCGCACCACCATAGGTGGCTAATAATTGCAATTGTACGTTCAGCTCTTTTATTCTTGCCGCTGCTCCATTGATACGTGCCTTGGTAGCTATTACTGAAGTGTCATTTTCCGGTTTGTACTGTTCGAGTACTTTCAGCGACGCTTTTTCATTTGCAAAAATAGCGACCGCAGACATGTATTCATTGGTGACAATCTGAGACTGAGATTTGTAATCCATGATTCCTAATCTGCGAATTTTCTGAAGTGAATCTTCTTTCAGCTTGATTGAGTTTTTCTTTTCTGCATACGTATTTTGAATGATAGCCAATGCTTCATTTGCTCTGGTACCTTGAATTTTTGTTTTCATGGTATCCAAAAGAGCTGTGATGTCATTTGCAATGGATGCAGCTATTGCAGGATTTTCGTCTAAGACATCAATTCGAACCGACATGAATTCAGTTCTTGAAAAGAGAATGTTGTCACGAAATTGTTCGTTCAACCGTGTCAGAGGAAAAGGATCGTCTGCCGGAATGTGGTAATGATTTAATAAATCATATTTGGAAATGATCTGATCTCTGATATCATCTGAATTCAGGATTTGCAGCATTTGTTCAGCTTGCTCTTCTGCTCCGAATGCTAAAATGTCTTGTTTTTCAGAACCGGACGGATCAAGAAGTGCTTTCGAAATAGAATTGGTAGAAGATGGAAAAAAGACAACTGACGACTTGAATTTTGGAGCAATAAAAGTCGGCCCTGAAAGGATAAACGCACCAATTGTACTAAATAATACGCTGATTAGTAGAGGTTTTCTCCAGCGGATCACAAGTAGCAGTAAGCTTTCGGAATCCTGATATGCAGTTTCCCTGGCTTTTTGGAACATAATAATGGGCTAAAATTTAAAGGGGCTCAAAGTTAGAAAAGATTCGGGGCTGAACAAATTACGAGGCTTATTCCTATATCCATAAGAATCTGATTTTCACTACGAATACCTGACTCAACGAATTGACTTAAATATCCTCTGCGTGAACTCCGCGTAATCAGTGAGATCTGCGGGAGAAAATAAATTGCCACGAATGTTCAAATATAGCGTTAGACTTCTTCGTATTTGACAATACGGTAGATATTCCGGATGCTGATCAGGCGGATGCTCAATGCAAGTGCAAAGCAAGAACCTGCGGCTATAATAAATCGGGTGATCCAAAAGATTTCCAAATAATAGACATAGTAATTAATCACTATACATGCGAGAATGAAAAAAGCAACGGATCCAAGCAAGCGGTAATTCCTTCGAAACTGAAATGTTTTTTGTGCCATCAGTACTTGTGCGCCGGCTGTAAAAAGCTGAGTGGAAATGGAAGATATGGCTGCACCAACAGCATTCATTTTTGGAATGAGAATCAAGTTGAGAACAATGTTAAAAACCATTCCTGCACTTGCCATTAAATTCAACTGAAATAAATTTCCATTTGCAGTGAGCAAAGTGCCGAATATGTATGTTGTAGAAATAGGAATAAAACAACACATGAGAATTTTAAAGACGGATGAAGATTCCTGAATGTGATCACCGCTGTATAATAAATCCATCAATTCATAACTGAAGAAATAACAACAAGTAGCGACAACAATTGCCGGAATGACTAATAGCGAAAAAGAAAGTCTCACCATTTCTTCTACATTTTGCTTCAGCTTGATCATTCTTGCAAACATTGGCAATAACAGTCCGGCGAAAAGAAATGCAATCATATTGGCTGCGTCAAGTAAACGATAAGCAGAGGCATAAATACCCGCTTCATTTGCACCATCTCTGAAAGGTAGAAGTCGTTCCAGCATGACACTGTCAATCCGGTTATAAAAAGTCATCAGTAAAACCAGAATAGCGTAGGGGTGACTCTTTTTTAAAATCATCAGAAAAAATGGCCATCGCCATTGAAGTCGGCGAAGCTTTGCTTTATCGATCACAATTACGAGCGTTATTAGTGCTGTGATCAGATAAGCCGCTGTTTGTGCATAGATAAACCACTTGATCTGAAACGAACCCGGTGTTTTGTAGCTCATCAATAGAAAGCCACAAATCACAATCATGATCAATCTGTCAAGTATTGAAACCAAACTATCTGTCTTAAACAAATGCAGTCCGGCCAGATTAGAACGCAGATACATGATAAATGAAATCAATACCTGATTAAAAATCACGGCAACAAGCATCTTCATCATGTCCGGAGTGTATCCAATGATGAGTCCGCCGAAAATAGTAACGATTGTAAAAACTCCTGCCAATAAAAGACGCAAGAGAATGATACTCGACAAATGCTTGCTGAGTAAATGATTATTCTGCGAAATGTTTTTATTGTTGAAATTCGTTATTCCGAAATCAAGAAGGATGTTTAATAAAAAAGAAAAATTAAAAATAGCATAATAAAATCCATACTGTTCAGTACCAACAGCATTCTGAACAGCCCGGTCGATTCCTAGAATCCAAAATGGCTTGATCAATAAATTAAGAAACAGGACTAACGCCAGGTTAGTAACGAATTTCTTCTGCACGCAGTGAGTATGGTTTAGTCTATATTATAAGGTTGGTTCACTTCCTTAGATCCGTGTGTTTTTTTTCAATAAATGAAAACGAACGTACTTTTACTTTTTGATTTTAATTTGACTTTATGTTTATTTTCCTGTAATTAAATCGGCACAATCCCTCTTCGAGAAAATTACTATAGGCTTGTATTTCCGGGGTATACCCAATAGGTTCTGCAAGAATCTTTGCTGAATGATCAAGAAGAACGTAATAAGGCTGTGAATTGGTATGATAAATATTGGCTTGCATTTCACTCCATTTATTTCCTGTAGTGCGAATTTTTTTACCGGTAGTTGCAGACACGTATTGACTTTTCTCCGGCAACTCAGTTTTGTCATCGACATATAAAGAAATCAGCACATAATTTTCCGATAATTTTTTCAAAACTTTTGGATCGCTCCAAACATTGTCTTCCATCTTTCTGCAATTCACACATGACCAACCTGTAAAATCAACGATAACCGGTTTTCCCTGCATACGTGCGTATTTCATTCCTTCGTCGTAATCGTGGAAGCAACTCAAATCGTGAGGACAATCGGATTCCTTTCCCATCTGCCATTCTTTGTAAAAATCAGGAGGAGGAAAGCCGCTGATCATTTTAAGAGGAGCGCCAAAAAGTCCGGGAATTAAATACAAGGCAAACGTAAACGTGATCAGTGCAAACATCAATCGACTCACCGTTATATACGGTACTTCACTGTCGTGCGTGAATTGTAATTTCCCAAGCAGATAAAAACCCATCAATGTAAAGTTGACGACCCATAAGGAAATAAATAATTCTCTTTTTAAAAATCCCCAGTGATAAGCAAGATCAACATTCGATAGAAACTTCAATGCCAATGCTAATTCAATAAATCCTAAAGTAACCTTCACTGTATTCAACCATCCGCCTGATTTAGGCAAAGAGTTTAACCATTCCGGAAAAAGAGCGAACAAGGCAAAAGGAATTGCAAGAGCAAGAGAAAATCCTGTCATTCCCGCCAATGGTCCGAGGTAACTTCTTCCACGTGCAGCTTCCACCAGTAAAGTTCCAATGATAGGACCTGTACAAGAAAAGGAAACCAAAGAAAGCGTAAAGGCCATGAAGAATATTCCGATCATTCCACCTTTGTCACTGGCAGAATCTGCTTTATTAATGATCCAGCTAGGCAATGTGATTTCAAATGCACCGAAAAAGGACAATGCAAAAATGACGAAGATGATAAAGAAGGCCAGATTGAAATAAGCATTACTGGAAAGCTCGTTTAAGGCATCCGATCCAAAGCTGACTGTGACCAGTAATCCAAGAACTACATAAATAAAAATGATGGATGCAGCGTACAACAATGCATTCTTAATTCCCTTGGAACGACTCCCGCTTCTTTTTGTAAAAAAGCTTACAGTCATTGGAATCATAGGGAAAACACAAGGTGTTAATAGTGCTAAGAATCCGCCAATCATTCCGGCAAGAAAAATGGCAATTAATGTTTGATTTGAAGACGGCTTTTTTATCGGACCGGTTCCGCAATCTTCCAATGTAGCTTCTGAAATGGCGTCCGTGCTTGGTTCCTGAATAGTCATTGCAGGTGTTTCTGTAATTGCAATTGATGTTTCCGGTTTGGCTACAGCAGGAGTGAGAGATGATTCAGACTTTCCAAATGAAAAGCTAAAGACCGTATCCTGATAAATGCAAGATTCTTTACATACCTGATATTCAATAACACCTTTTACAATACAACCGTCTCCTTTAACTTTTACCTTTTGCCTGAAAACAACTTCTGTTTCAAAGGAAAATACCTTAACACCAAAAATGGCATCAAATTCTTCGTGAGGTTTGGGTTCTGTTACTTTGCCAATTCTTTCAAAACAGGAAGCCTTATCAAACTTGAATACGGTTGGCAGCGGCCCGCCATCAGGCGTAAATTGAGAGTACAAATGCCAGTCTTGATCCAGTTTTACCTTGAAAATCAGCGTAGTTTCGCCGTTTTTCGACTCCTCAATTGAAAACGTCCACTTAGACGGTCTTAAAATCTGGCCTTGAGCAGTCAGTGAAAACAGAAAGATCAGAAGGGTAATTAATCTTTTCATGGGAAGTATTAGGCCTAATTAACGTTTTCAAAGTCGGACTATTGCCTTGGTCACGAAAATAGAAAATTTTTCACTGCCCGAACCAATTAAAAACGTCCTGAATTTTCAAATTTGATTTCATCTTCATATCCAGATCATGAATAATCCGACCCCGATCCAGGTGCAATACGCGATTGCCATGACGAATGACATCGTTCATATTATGTGTTACCAAAAGGGCAGTGAGTGAAAATTCTTTGATAATTGAAGCGGTCAGGTTCATGACTAGTTGTGTAGTAGCCGGATCTAATGCAGCAGTGGGTTCATCCAAAAGTAAAAGCTCAGCATCGTCCATGGTGGCCATTAAAAGAGTCAGCGCTTGGCGTTGGCCGCCCGATAATAATCCCATGGGCATATCCAGATTGTTTTCAAGTCCGAGTTTTAAAGCTGATATCCTTTCACGGATTTGCAAACGAAATTTTTTATGCGTTCCAATGGTTAAGCCTTTCGAAGATGTTCGAAGAGAAGCCAGTCTGAAGTTTTCTAAAATTGTCAGATCAGGAGCCGTACCCATCAACGGATTTTGAAAAATGCGCGCCAGGTATTGAGTTCGCTGATAATCTTGCAACCCCGCTATGTCTTTTCCATTTAATTGAATGCGACCTGCATCAGGTATTATCGTTCCGGCCAAAAGATTCAGCAACGTTGATTTCCCGCTTCCATTACTCCCGACGACGATTATGTAATCACCTTTTTTGATTTCCAGATTGAAATCTTCGAACAACCTGTTTTCGTTGGCCGTCGTTGCATTAAATGTTTTGCTGATGTTTTCCAATCTGATCATGATGTACGTTTCAGATTTGGAATACTGACAACAATTAAAACAAATACTGCAACAACGAGTTTCAAATACAATGCATCGATACCAACGGCCAATGCAAATGCCAGAATCATCCGGAAGATAATACTGCCGGCGACAACAGCACAGAGGTGAATGAAGACGTTTGCTTTTTTAAACGACTGCAAAGCAATTTCGCCGATCATCACAGAACCCAATCCGAGAATGACAATGCCAATGCCCATGTTGATGTCAGCAAAGCCCTGAACCTGAACAATCAGGTAACCGCTTAAAGCCGTTAATCCGTTTGCCAATGCAAGTCCGTAAATTTTCATGCGATTTGTATTCACACCCAATGCACGAATCATCTGTTCATTGTTTCCCGTGGCCCGCATTGTCAAACCAAAATCGGTGCGAAGTAATTTTCCGATGAGGAAAATTAAAATAGAAGCAAATATCAGTAGCACGATTAATTGTCCGGAAGCATTTTCATTTGGAAGAAAACTAAAAAGTGTAGGCAAATTAATCAGTGGCAAATTAGATCGACCTAAAATTGCAAGATTGATGGAATACAATCCGGTCATCACCAATATTCCTGCAAGGAGTGCATTTACTTTTAAACGCGTATGAATGAATCCTGTGATGGAACCGGCAATTGCTCCGCAAATAAAAACAATTGGTAATGCAAGCAGCGTTGAAACATGATTCGTGAGAAGTATTGCTGTTACAACACCACCAAGTGTAAATGTACCATCTGTTGTAATGTCGGGGATGTTGAAGATGCGCATGGAAATATAAATCCCAAGCGCCAGTGCAGAAAAGGCAAGACCAAGAATTAAAGCGCTAAGGTACATTGGACGAAATTAGTTAAGATCAATTTCTATTTGTAGAGGTTGAGCTTATGTTGTTGCTTCCATCTATTTTAATGTCGTAATCGTAGCATTTATCCATTTGAACTTTAATTTCATAATTGATATTTTCTATGGCAACTGTAAAAGTCACAAGTCCAGGAGCATAGCTGCTTAAAGCGGAGGTAGTGCCTTTATCGACATTATTAATATTTACAGTATTTCCGCCGGAGGTTTTTATTTGTACACTGGCTTTATTCGTTCCATTATTAATGATTCTTGCACGTGGATCTTCGCCACTGCATTTTTTGCAACTGTTTAGTGATGTAAAGCTAATTCCGGCAATAAGCAGGATTAAAAAATAAGTTGCTGATTTCATGAAGTTGATTTGAGGTGAATAGTGAGAATGATAATTACCCAATAATTAATTTACTGAAGTAAATGTACTGTCAATTGTCAAGTGATATAACAAAGCTTTTTCTTTATTATAAACCTTTCGTCTTACTACTACACGTTCGGGTTGTAATCCGTCGACAGAGTGAGTTTTAAGAAATTGCGCTGCTTGTTTCCCGGACTGATAACCCCATTGAAACATATCTGCACCAAAGGCAGCGACGGCTCCGCGTTTTACTAATCCTTCTTCGCTTGTAAAGACAGGAATTTTTGCATCGTCACACGATTTCACAATTACTTCCATACTGCTGAAAACAGTATTATCGGGCAGAGCAAAAAATACTTCTATGTTTTTGCCGATTAAAGATTGAACAGCCAGTTGGGTTTCATTCGAGTTGTTTACCGGGACTTTCACTAACTCCACTCCATTTTGTTTACACGTCAGTTCAATTTGATGAAGAGCATCCATCGATTGCGGTTCGCTTTGATTAAAGATGGTTCCAATCTTTTTTGTTTCCGGCAACAGTTGTTTTATCAGTAAGACAGCAGTGTCTATGTAATCTAATGTTTCATAGGTGCCGAAAAGATTTGCAGGTGGTTTTCCGGAGGCATCAGTAAGTTTCATTAACTCTGGCGACGGAGAAACCATCATAAAAATTGGAATGTTTTTTTCTTTCTGAACAGCAGTGATGGTTGATAGAGTAGGGTTCGTTGCTATTAAATCCGGTTGTTGCTGAATCAGATAATCACAAGCCTGAACCAAGGTTGGCTGATCGTTTTGTGCATTGCGATAAATAATTTTCAGGGTGTTATTGCCTTGTTCAAAGCCTTCTTCTTTCAGCGCGACGAAAAATCCTTTTTTAGCTTGATCCAATGTTTCATCTGTGAGCAGATCCAGAAAGGCAACAGTTGGAATGGAAGATTTATTTGATTGACTGCAAGAGTTGAGTATGAAAATTAAAATCAGCAGGAATATGTTGTTTCTTTTCATACATGAAAATAAAGGTTTGTTGAGTAATAGGTAAAAGCGGTTTTCAATTTTTAAAATTAACTTACCAACTTCCACCGGCACCACCGCCACCTGATCCGCCGCCACCAAATCCTCCGAATCCACCGCCACCGCCACCCCAGCCGCCGCCGCCCGTAAAATTCCCCCAGGAACCACGGCTTCTTCCTGTTGCTGCATTCAGTAATGCCCATGCTGCCCAAAACGAAAGACTATTCGTTCGTGCATATTTACTTACTCGTCTGAACTGACTGAAGATGACTAGTAGAGCGATAAATATAAACATGAGGAAAGGAAACAGGACAGGTTTCTCTTTATTGCTTTTCAGGTAATCGTCAGCTGAGTATTCACCTTTTACAATGGACATGATGGAGTTGGTTGCTTCGTCTAATCCGCCGTAAAAATTTCCTAGTTTAAAATTTGGTACAATGTCCTGATCAACGATGCGATTGCATAAAACATCAGGCAATACTCCTTCAATTCCATAACCGGTGGTGATGTGAACTTTGCGGTCGTCTTTTGCAACCAAAATCAGTACACCGTTGTTTTTAGTTGACTGACCTATTTTCCATTCATTGAAAAGTTGTACGCTATAATCTGCAATATCCTGTTCGCCTACTGAACGCATGATAACTATTGCAATTTGTGTTGAAGTTGTGTCATTGAAAAGCACCAATTTATTTTCCAGAGCTGAAAGTTCATTCGCATCCAACGTTCCGGTAAAGTCTGATACCAGCGTAGTTGCACGCGGAGGAAACTCCAATGCCTGAACTTGCACAGAAACGATGAGAAAAAGAAAAAGGAGAGCGTTTTTAATCATGGTTTATTGATCATCCGAAAACGATGCCATTGTGCAATTCGTCCTTGTCATCTTTCTGATAAGGAAAATGAGTCGATAATGCTTCACCGGTCATTTTAATTCCTTTTATTAGCCCGGTAATAAAATCACCTACTGTAAAATGATTTTGCATCGTTGCTTTGATTTCATGCCAGAAATCTGAACCGACTTTTTCATTGATGCCTTTATCACCAAGAATAGCAAACTGTTTTGAATCAACTGCGAGGTAGAATAGTACGGCATTCCTGTCTTTTGTTTTTTCCATACCCAATTGAAAAAACATAAACGCTGCACGGTCTAACACATGTTCGCCGCAATCGTCTTCAATGAACAATCGTATTTCTCCTGAAGTCGCCATTTCAGCTTCTTCAATAGAACTGACAATAATTAGCCTGTCCTTTTCAGAGAAATTGTCTGCTGCTGCCATTAAAATTTTACGGTTGGAACTTTTTCTGAACCTTTATCAGCCTCAAAGTAAGGTCGATCCGTGAAGCCGAAAATATTGGCGACGATCACGCGAGGGAATTGTGCGCGTGAAGTGTTATACGTTTGAGCTGCATCGTTAAACTGACGGCGTGCTTCGTTGATACGATTCTCTGTTCCTTCCAACTGCGCTTGTAAATCACGAAAAGCATCCACTGCTTTTAACTGCGGATAGTTTTCAGCAACTGCTAAAAGTCGACCTAAAGCACCACTGACCTGAGCTTGAGCAGCCTGAAATTCAGCCAGCTTTTCCGGTGTCATTTTTTCCGGATCAATGCGAATGCTGGTTGCTTTTGAACGTGCTTCCATCACAGCAGTAAGTGTTGACTTTTCAAAATCAGCTGCGCCTTTTACCACACTGACTAAATTAGGAATGAGATCAGAGCGACGTTGATATTGATTTTCCACATTGGCCCAGGCTTTATTTACAGCTTGTCTTGAACCGACAAGTCCGTTGTAAGAGCCAACTGAAACAAGAATCAGAATACCTAGGATGATCCAGACTAAATACTTTTTCATAGAATAGGGAGTTATTTGGTGTTTAAGACGACAAAGGTGCTTAAAAATTTCAAGCAGCAATTAATTTTCTCAGGACTTTTTCAAATTCTTCGACACGTTGTGTGCCGATGCGATATGGATTTCCTTCTTTAGGTGTTAATTGAAGCGCATCGTTGCCGACGGTGTAGAAATGAACTCGTCCTTTCAAATGTAAATTAAAAACGGCATTATTCAAGTGGTAATCAGAATAGGAAGTCCTTTCAACTTTTACGATCTGTTTTAAATCGATGTTTACTTTTTTTGACGTCCACAAACCATCAAGTTCAATGTATGAATGGAATACTCGAATTTTTATATGCAGTACAAACAACATGATAATGCTGATGGCAATGATGATTATTCCCAATAGAAAAAACAGATCACCTTTTCCGCCGTTATGCTGCTTCCACCAATACAATCCAAAACAAAACAGGGCCAGTAACAATCTGCGTAACAAACTCAGGCCGTTGTATCCCAAGTATTGTTTCTCTTCGTAAAGTGGTTTTTCAGTGGAACTCATAAGGACTAATAACTAGCAGGTGTGTGGTTTCCGGAGTGACACGAAAACGATGATCAATCCGATGTCCTAAGATACAGACAATGTCTGTACCTGACAAGAGTAAAAGCGTTTTATCTTTATCAAATACATTGACTTTCCGGTCAATTAGAAAGTCACTTACTTTTTTCATTTGCTCCATTCCTAATGGGCAAAATCGATCGCCGTCTTGCCATTTCCTGATGGTCAGGGGAAATTTTAAACGTTCAGAATCAACATACATAACGTCCGACTGCTGCCGGATTTCATTTCCTTTTTCCTCTGAAAAACGATAGGAATTGCTTTCGTTTTCAAGTGTATAGGGAAGTTGCTGAACGGTTTTGGCTTCAAAATCTTTCTCTGTTTTAGCCCGGATAATCAACTCTTCTCTGTCGTGAAGGATGATGTGGTTCCGGGTTTCAAACTGCTTTCCGGAACTTTTTGCTTGCAGGATTTTCTGTGTTTCGGCCGGAAA
>JAYSPU010000234.1:0-6439 GCA_043721935.1 Bacteroidota bacterium
TTTTGAAGACGCAAATCTGTTTTTAGAAGGCACAGGAAGTATAGTAGCAGATCACAAAAGAAAGATTGCTTTCATTTCCATTTCAAAACGCGCCGATCCGGAGATGATTACAAAATGGTCGGCTCGAACAGGATATACCTGCATCACTTTTCATTCTTTTGACAAAGACAGTTTACCTGTCTATCACACAAATGTTGTCATGACGCTTGGTCACGATTTCGCTATACTTTGCATAGACGCTATATCATCTGAAATAGAAAAAAACAAAGTTGTTGGTGCAATCCAATCAACACGCAGAGAAATTATTCAAATTTCACTTGAACAAATGCATCAGTTTTGTGGCAATTGCCTCGAAGTTCAAAATGAATCAGGGCAACCGTATTTGATTATGTCAGAAACAGCTTTTCGCGCCTTCACTGATCATCAGCTTAAAAGAATATTAAAATCAACAAAGGTTATTTGTCCGGATTTAAAACACATCGAAGAAACCGGCGGTGGCAGTGCCCGCTGCATGATTGCAGAACTTTTTTAGTATCTTCACAAATCATCAGGAACGATTAAAGTATTCTGCTACATTATCCTCAAGAGGAATTTTATGTAGAATAGCTACTTACATTATTTTCAAAACCTTATTATCAAACGAATCATGAAAAAGATATTCGTACTCTTTTGTCTAATATTTATTCGAATCACATCAACTTCAGCACAAGTTACCTGGTCAGCTGATGTGGCCAATATTATTTATACCAATTGCAGTAATTGCCATAATAGCAATGGAATTGGGCCATTTACACTAATGAGCTATCAGGATGCTGCATCGAATGGACAAGACATTCAATCTGCCGTTGTTGATCATATCATGCCGCCATGGCCGCCGAATTCTGCTTACAATCGTCTGGCTCATGAACGAGTACTGACAGCAGAGCAAATTACCAAGATTTCAGATTGGGTAAACAATGGGATGGCTAGAGGCGACTCTACACAAGAACCTTCAGCACCGGTTTTTTCTTCAGCAGAAGAAATTACGACACCTGATTTAACCTTGACGATTCCATCATTCAATGTGAATACAACTTCCGATTTATACAGATGTTTTGTTTTGCCAAGCGGATTAGCTTCGCAAAAATATTTAACCGGACTTGAAACAGTCCCCGGAGTTCGGAGCATTGTGCATCACGTATTAATTTACATGGACACAACGAATGTACCGGCAACACTGGATGCAAATGATCCGGGACCGGGATATACTGCATTTGGTGGAACAGGATCATCCGCTTCTAAATTAATTGGTGTTTGGGTTCCCGGACAAGGAGCATATTTTGCACCGCAAGGAATGGGTATTCGACTTCCTGCAAATTGCAGCATCATACTTCAAATTCATTATCCTGCCGGTATAAGCGGACAAACGGATCTTACGAAAATTAACGTCCAATATACTTCTTCTTTCAGAAGAGAAATTTACATAGAAGCTGCATTGAATCACTATCAACTGGATCAGGGATTTTTAAGAATCCCTGCAAATACCACTCGTACTTTTACTGCTCATTATCAATTACCGATAAATATTTCAGCACTAGGCGTTGGTCCGCACATGCATCTCATTGGAAAAAGTATTCGTTCGTGGGCAGTAACACCAACGACTGATACAATTCCATTTATTGATATTCCGAGCTGGGACTTTCACTGGCAAGGAATCTATTCTTTTCCACGCGTTTTAAAAATTCCGATTGGAACAACCCTTTACTCGACTGCTTTTTATGATAACACAGTTAACAATCCGAACAATCCAAACAATCCGCCAGTGACAGTAAATCTGGGTGAATCTACCACCGATGAAATGATGTTAATTTATTTTGCCTACACGTATTACTTACCGGGAGATGAAAACATAATTATCGACTCAACGATCGTAACAGCAATTCCAGAAATGAAGGATGCAATCGTGCAAACGTGTCAACTATATGATCCTTCACCAAATCCTGCAGTTGAAAATTGCAATGTGAGTTATTATCTGCCGACATCAGGATCATACTCTTTGAGATTAGTAGACCAGCAAGGAAAAATAGTTCAGGAATTATCATCAGACACTCATGCTACATCTGGCTTCTATTCGACCGGAATTAATGTAGCAAAATTTAAATCCGGACTATACTATATTGTCTTGAACTCTAATGGAGTTAGCAGGACGAAAAGGTTAGTTGTTAGATAGTTTTTCAGTTGTTTAGTTGACAGTTGGTCAGTGGGCAGTGGTCAGTTGGTCAGTGGGAAATTAGACTAACCGCTTCTCTCCTGCAAATTCAATTTATTCATTGAAAGAAAAAGCATAGTTAAAGAAGACACTACTTTAACTAGAATTTACTTTACTCACTACTTAATGCTTCAAAAGCTTCAATGGTGGTATTTTGTGAATGATGATTTTTTTGATTTTCTATGTACTTCTTTATAATATGAAGACTCTGTTCACATACTGAAAATGCAGCATAGCCTACCTGCCATTGAAATGGTTTAGACAGGGATTTTGATTCATTAATAAAATGGCTACTACCTCCTTTTAGTTGCTTCATCACCTGGCTGATGGATAAATTACGATTTAAGTGAAACAAAAGATGTACATGATCTTCCACTCCATTTATTATTTCACAGTGACTTTTCATTTTTTTAAATTGAGAAAGTAAAGAGTCAAAAATAAATTCTTCATACTTTTCCTCAATCAACGGCATTCTATATTTTGTTGAAAAAACAGAATGAATCCAAATCCTATTTAATGCATGACTCATTTAACAAAGGTAAGGTTGCTACGAGGCTTCTTACAACCGCATTAATTGTGGGGAATAAATGCGAATTCATATTTGTAGATTTTTAATGAATAAATTCATGGGATGGATAAAACAAATTAACGATGAATAAAATCATGGGATAGATTTATATTATTTTTCCCATGAATAAATTCATGGGCTGTGTGGTTAATACAAACCTATTTACAATGAATAAATTCATGGGCCGGGTCAACTACCAATATTTTATAACCATGAATAAATTCATGGGCTTTGTAAACAAAACATCAATTTTCCCGTGAATAAACTCATGGGCTGTGTGAACAAAACATCAATTTTCCAATGAATAAATTCATGGGCCGGATCAACTACCAATATTTTATAACCATAAATAAATTCATGGGCTGTGTAAACAAAACATCAATTTTCCCGTGAATAAATTCATGGGCTGTGTGAACAAAACATCAATTTTCCCATGAATAAATTCATGGGCTGTGTGGTTACTACAATCCTATTATCAATGAATAAATTCATGGGCCGGATCAATCACCAATATTTTATAACCATGAATAAATTCATGGGCTGGGTTAATAATACTGTTCAAAAATACATGAACCAGAATATTAAAAATCGCGAATTCATTCAGACCATGAATTTATTCATGGTCTGAATGAATTCATCGTGTAATTGGATTCATGGGCTGATTGTATTCATGAATCGAATAAATTCATGGTGAAAATAGCGTTATACCAACCAAACTTTCCCTACATGTTCCTCCGGTACTGTCCTCCTACTTCAAACAATGCATTTGTGATTTCACCGAGAGAACAATATTTAGAAACTTCCATTAACTGCTCGAAAAGATTTTTGTTTTGCACGGCGGCTAACTGTAAGTTTTTAATTAACGTGCTTCGCTTATCAGCATTTCCTTTATGCAAAACATCGATCATCGTGATTTGATATTCTTTTTCTTCAGTAGTAGCGCGAATAACTTCCGATGGAATAATGGTTGGAGAACCTTTGCTCGACAAGAATGTATTGACACCGATAATTGGATATTCTCCGTTGTGTTTTAACGTTTCATAATACAAACTTTCTTCCTGAATTTTTCCTCGCTGATACATTGTTTCCATGGCACCAAGTACTCCACCACGCTCTGTTATGCTATCAAATTCTTTCATCACAGCTTCTTCAACAAGTTCTGTTAATTCATCAATGATGAATGAACCCTGCAATGTATTTTCATTTTTTGCAAGACCTAATTCACGGTTAATGATTAATTGAATAGCCATTGCACGACGAACACTTCCTTCTGTTGGTGTTGTAATCGCTTCATCGTATGCATTTGTATGTAGAGAATTGCAATTATCGTAAATCGCATACAAGGCTTGAAGAGTAGTCCGAATATCATTGAAATCAATTTCCTGAGCATGTAAAGAACGACCGGAAGTTTGAATATGATATTTCAATAACTGCGAGCGTTCATCTGCACCGTATTTCAATTTCATAGCCTTAGCCCAAATGCGACGCGCTACGCGTCCTATGACAGCATACTCAGGGTCAATTCCATTACTGAAAAAGAAAGATAAATTTGGTGCGAACTTATTGATGTCCATTCCACGTGAAAGATAATATTCCACATAGGTAAATCCGTTTGATAAAGTAAGCGCTAATTGTGTAATTGGATTTGCTCCCGCTTCAGCAATATGATATCCTGAAATCGAAACCGAATAAAAATTACGAACTTTTTTATCAATGAAATATTGCTGTACATCACCCATTAAGCGAAGCGAAAATTCAGTTGAGAAAATACATGTGTTTTGTGCCTGATCTTCTTTTAAAATATCCGCTTGAACAGTTCCCCGAACAGTCTGAAGTGTATGCTCTTTTATTTTCTTGTAAACATCCACAGGCAATACCTGATCTCCTGTTACACCGAGTAACATTAATCCAAGTCCGTCATTACCTTCCGGCAATGGTCCTTGATAAGAAGGACGTGTTACACCTTTTTGCATATATAAATCTGCAACCTTTTTATTTATTTCATTTGTCAGTCCATGCTTATGAATATACAATTCACATTGCTGATCAATGGCAGCATTCATAAAATAACCGGTAAGAATGGATGCCGGGCCATTAATGGTCATGGAAACTGAAGTCATTGCATCAGCAAGATTAAATCCGCTGTATAATTTCTTTGCATCGTCCAGGCAGCAAATAGAAACACCGCTGTTACCGATCTTTCCATAAATATCAGGACGATGATCAGGATCTTGTCCGTACAATGTTACTGAATCAAAAGCCGTAGACAGACGTTTTGCAGCCATCCCTTTGCTTACATAGTGAAAACGGCGATTCGTTCTTTCCGGTCCGCCTTCACCGGCAAACATACGAGTAGGATCTTCTCCCATACGCTTGAAAGGATATACACCTGCTGTAAATGGAAATTCACCGGGAAAATTTTCCTGCAAATTCCATTGCAAAATTTCACCCCACGCTTCATATCGCGGAGTAGATACTTTTGGAATATGAGAATGCGAAAGAGATTCGCTATATGTTTTTACTTTCACATCTTTATCACGAACCTTATAAATATAATATTCATCACGGTAACGCTTCACTTTTGCCGGCCATTCTTCAAGCAACTTTTTATTTTTTCCGTCAAGATTTAATTCTGTAGTTGCATACAATTCTTCAAGCTGTTTTATCAAACGATCTTTATCATCCAGCTTTGAATCTTTAACTGCTTCAATAGACTTACGAATACCGAAAAGAGTTTGTGCTACACTACTCTGATCAGTTGACCATTTTGCATACTGACGTATCGTTTCCGAAATTTCACTCAGGTAACGAATACGAGCAGGCGGAATGATGTAAATTTTTTCCGACATCTCACTTGTAATTTCAAATGAAGAGTCGAGTCCCACATGCATCTTATCTTTCATCCGGTCAATGATTGAACGATATAGACGATTCATTCCCGGATCATTAAATTGAGAAGCAATCGTACCGAAAACCGGTATATCTTCATCGCTAACATCCCATAGCTGATGATTACGTTTGTATTGTTTTTTTACATCACGAATTGCATCCAGCGCACCACGCTTGTCAAATTTGTTTAGCGCAATGACGTCAGCAAAATCCAGCATGTCAATTTTCTCCAATTGACTGGCAGCGCCATATTCAGGAGTCATAACATATAAAGCCAAATCAGAGTGATCCATAATTTCAGTATCACTTTGTCCGATACCTGATGTTTCCAAAATAATTAAATCGAATTGCGCAGCCTTTAAAACATCCACTGCATCTTTCACATATTTGGAAAGTGCCAGATTCGATTGACGAGTTGCAAGCGAACGCATATACACACGAGAATTTGAAATTGAATTCATCCTGATGCGATCACCTAACAAAGCACCGCCGGTTTTTCTTTTCGACGGATCAACAGAAACGATAGCAATAGTTTTATCTTTAAAGTCAATCAGAAAGCGACGAACCAATTCATCTACCAGAGAAGATTTTCCAGCTCCACCTGTGCCGGTAATACCAAGCACAGGAACTTTTTTATTTTCATTTTCAATTGCAGGTTCAATAATGTTTTTTCGTATCGGTTCGAATTCTTTTTCATTATTCTCCGCACATGAAATCAATCGGGCAATCGAATG
>JAYSPU010000235.1:0-4162 GCA_043721935.1 Bacteroidota bacterium
TCAACAACACCGGCCACACCGATCGGAAAAGCAATGTCATACGCGCTGGCACGATGGGAAAAATTAACCTCTTGCCTTGATCACGCATTTTTGGAAATCGATAATAATTTAATGGAGAATGCTATTCGGCCAACAGTGCTCGGAAGAAAAAATTTTATGTTCTCCGGCTCTCACGAAGGAGCACAACGTTCAGCGATGATTTATTCTTTTCTTGGCTCATGCAAAATGAACAATGTGAATCCGAAAGAATGGTTAACCGATGTTTTGCTTCGTCTTCCCGATACGAAAACTTCTGAGCTGATCAACTTGCTACCTTCAAACTGGTAAAAACAGTAAAGCAGTCGAATTAATTTTTATTTTGGGTACGTGGTTCTATTTTTAAATGGTCCGAAAAAAAGGGAAGCTTACACGTATTCTTTTTCATCCTCTGTTAAGACATCTTTTTTCATTATCTCTTCAAATATTACTTTTTGAAGCTTTAATTCTTGTTTTGACAATTTTCCCATACCAATAAGTATGGATGGGAAAAGAGAAAAAGGAAATGGCTATTTAGGAAAGCCTGGTCCCATAAATGTTACTCCAAATCTTTTAACTGTCCTATCAGGATTAAACTCAAAAAGCAGATAGGAACAGTCAAAAAATTGTTGAGTGCAAGGAGCAGACAAACGGTATTTTAATACAAACGTGTTGAAATGGATTGTATCATTAGGTTTACCAAAGAGGTTTTCTATGTCTTTAACTTGTAATCCAATCAAACACTTTTTGTAGGAAGTATCCATTCTGAGAGTCAAACCATCATCATATAAATGAAATGTGGAATCAACATTAAATTTCCAGTTTTTATTTATATCAGATTGTAGTCTTGATAAACAATCAGAATGAATACTTTGTGTCCTACAACTTAGGAAGGTCAGACAAGAAATAAAGCATAGACCTAATTTCATTGTTTTACTATTTTGGATATATATGTATAACCAGCCACTTCAAATCGGATTAAATACACACCACTTTCTAAATTATTGATAGGGATGCTTGTATGATAAACTCCAGCAGCCAAATCTTTCAATGTTAAAACCTCTCTTCCTGATAAATCTTTTATTGTAAAAATAACTTTTGACGGTTTTTCAACCTCAAATTGAATATTGATTTCGTTGCTTGTCGGGTTTGGATATACAATTAGATTAATTTCAGGTTTAAAAATATCTGTAATTCCAATAACGTGAGAACAGCCAGATGCTCCTGATTCAAGCTTCAAAAAAGGACAATTAATCGTGTCAATTTGATTTGCTTTTGACATTACATAATTGCCAGCATTAATAACTGCGAGTTCATCATCAATAGTTATATTTCGATTAGCAGCAGGAATTCCAGTTGTATCAGTGCCCCACCACATAATAGAATTACGGTCATTTATATGAGTAAACAAATGAGCGTGTCCAAGTTCGTGAAGCAAAACTTGATACAAATCTGCTTGAGCTGATGGAACTGAATCGGTACTTGTTGTATCAGCGAAAAAAGTATAAATGCGATTAACAACGATGTCCATTTCTTTTAGGAAAGCTTTTTGACATCCTCCGGGTTGAAAACCTATCCATAGATTTGTTCTTGCAATAACTGTTGAATCTATGTCATATCCTAACTTTAAAGTACATACTCCATCATTGACTCCTACAGTATCTGTTGTTTGTAATTCTGTCCCCAACTTGAAATTGATAGTTGTTAAGCAATCCCAGGATTTCATAGCAGTTTTAAACGCAGTCAACCAATTTGAATTATGAGTGAAATTTGTATCGGGCCTAAATACAAAACCTCTCGCTGTATCACTTGCCGATAAGTATGGAAAATATTTAGATGGATAAGGTTGTTTATAGAAGTTTGCTATTCCATATTCAATAATTAGACTATCGTGATTCGACCCAATTGCAAAGCCAGAATCATTTTGAATATATAAAAGACCAGAACCAGGTGTATCCCATTCTGGATTAGTATTATCCAAGTTAGAAGGGACAATAAATTTTACGATAGTATCAGTCCAAGGATAGATGTAATCCACACTATCTAAATTAACGAATGTACTTCCTCCATTGTCAGCATTTGGTAAATATACATTTCCATTACCTTTGATTGCACCGAATCCTCTTCCTCTGACCGTTACAGTATCTCCAATGCCCGCTCTTACATTGTAAGGTGTAATGGAAGTTATGTAGCGGTAGTTTCCGTTTGCACAACCACCAAAACTTAAGCTATTAGCAATATTTAGCGTGTCATATCCATACAATGGTCTTGCCGAGTCTGGTTGTAGACAATAGTTTGCAAATACTGTGGTTACAGTAGGTTGAACTATGCCTGGATGGCCACAATCCATAATTTGCATTTTCAAATGTGCAACTGATTGAGGAGCTTCCGTTATGTCAACATAGGTGTTATTGTTTGGAGGATTAACACCAACGACCAAGCTGAAAGTGTTTCTTGTGAAGTTTTGACAATGTGGTCGATAATAAGAAACTGTATCTGAGGTTATACTGCCTCTGAATGTTTCCAGTCTATTTGAAATAGTACCTGCAATTAAAGTTCCGAATGATAATGTGTCATATGTAATCTTAGCAACTAATTGAGCAAAATAGATATCAGGAGTACTATCGCTAATAGAAAAGTCAAATTCAAAATACTTGCTACCATTTGAATATGTTATTTGAGGGTTTTCTAAAGTATATGTAATATTTGTATCGCCTGTTGTTGCAACAACTGTTAGAGGTATTGATGAATGAACATCTGGATTTCTTAAACGTTCCTTGTTGTGTGAGACAGTTGGGAATACTGTTGTACCTTGGTAGCAGTCAACATAATTTAGCTGAGTATATAACTCCATCAAGTTGTAAGCTTGTGCCAAACTATCTAAATGAAATTGATAATCCCAAAGTTCCGGGTTAACATCATCTTCAAAATACTTAATATAACCTTGTTCATTAAAGGTGGCTTCTAACTTTTGATAGTTTTCTTCAGGGTAATAATCTATAGCAGGTAGTTCCTTTGTGGTTTCACGGCACAGAAATATGCCTTTTTGTCCTTCCTTTAAAATTAGATTATGTGAAATTTGTAATGAGATAGAATCACCAACTTCACCACCTTCGTTTATCAATTCGACTTTACCACAAATCAGATTGCCTTTGAAAATTTTCTTAATATCGATGGTCAATGATGTGTAGATATAAGTTTTGTCGTTGTTCCAATATCCTTTTGCTCGGATAACTTGACCTTCAAAGATGTACTGTGATTTGTTGATGCGTTCAATTAATGCTTTCTCAATAATTTGTGATTTACTTAAGAATGGAATAAAAAGAAAGCATAATAATGTAAATTTCAGTTTCACAAAATAGAAGTTTAGATGTTTAGGTAATGGCAAAGTATAAAAAACAATTTTAACTTTACAACAAATGAAAATAATAGGTGTTGCCTTGGGAATTTTGACTATTTCTTGTTTTGCTCAACAGCATAAACAAAGACTAGCTCGGCGTAGTCTAAGCGCGCGCACTAATCCTGTTAATTGACAAACCTAATCTTCGCGCGGACTACGCCGCCGCTCAACCAGAAGTTTACAGTATAAAGTTTATTATTAAAAAAGAGAATGCAATTCAATCATTAAAATATTAACCGGGCTTTTCATTCCTGCATAATCTTTTGCACTGCTGTATAGGTACTCTTCCGCCCTTGCAACAAAACCTTCCTCTACCTGGTTGTTATAAATGTATTTTTATTTTGCTTAGCGTAAATTTTGGCGAGTACACTTCTTCAGCGTGATTGTTTTGCTGCCAAATCTGATAATTTTTATTTCGTGGATTTTTCTCACCGGCCTGTTTAAAAATAGGTAGCATCCATTCCCGTCTGCTTTCCGGATTCGAATTTATTCGTTGAATTAGTTCACGGCTAGTATATTTTTTAATACTTCCGATAACCGTACTTAAGTTGTTCTCTTTTGCACCGGCAATCATATGCAGGTGACTAGGCATAATTACATAGGAGTAACCTTCTAAACCTCGTTGCTCTATACAGAAATTAAAACTAACTGCAATCAATTGCTTATAAGAATCGCGAATGAAAAGATCTACCCAACCTACAATAGTAGAAGTAAGAAAATACACACCGTCCTGTTTATCTATTTTAT
>JAYSPU010000236.1:0-2048 GCA_043721935.1 Bacteroidota bacterium
CCTAAAAAAATTAACCCCATGAAAAAAGTATTGGTATTAGCTGTTACAGCTTTGTTTGCAATTACAGTTTCTGCACAGACTACTGCTCCTCAAGCAAAAGCAGTTAAAGCAACAGAAGAGAAGAAAGAAGAGAAGAAAGAAGAGAAAGCAGTTGCTAAACCGGCAGCAAAACCGGCAGCAAAAATGTCAAAACCTGCAGAAAAGAAAGCTGAAGTTGCAAAGCCTGTAGCTAAGTAATTCTGCAACCATTGAAGGAAAGAGGCTGCCTCAAAAGTACTAGTTGATAGCCTCTTTCTTTTTTTAATACGCTTGAAATTTTCTCCAAAAGCACTTTAAAGTGATAATCTGATAATGATTAGTGGATGATCTTATCAGAAAATGTCTCCGAGGATTGAACAGCTTACCTGAAAGGTAAATACATCGACCAATAATTATGATCAATTCATAAAAGTTAACTTTAACCGATAATGCTTCCGTTTAAAATAAAATCCATCAACAATTAACTATCAAATAGGTGATTGTACATTTATTTTGAAAGTGAGTTCTTTGAACATTTAATTTAATTGAATTGCCCTGAATTGGGGTTCATGCAAAGGGGAAAAACCAGGGGAAAAATTGCATGGCAAAAGCCTCACAGCAGCAAATCTTCGACATCTTTGAAAGCTAGAAATTTAGTAATCGGGAGAAAAATTTGGATCATCCAATCAAGTTACCTTCATCCGCTGAGCGAATTGTATTTTAAAAGTCAGCCTGATTTTTTTATTTCAATTTCAAGTTTCGAAATAACCTTAAATTAGATTCTTATCCGGGAAAAATAACTTGATTATCTAATCAAGTTTCATTCATCCCCGGGGCGAAATATGCTCAGATAAGAACCTGAAATTTTTCAGTTCAAACTAAAGCTTTCCAGACAGCCTCTTTTTTGTTTAAAAAATAATTGAAAGATTGAAAATTCCGGATTCAATTTAAATGAATCGAATTACTTTTGCAGTGTGCGGAAAATCATCTTTGTTCTTTTCTTTTTTGGTTATCACCAATGCAGTGCTCAACTCTTCAATGCCATTCAACAGTGGCCTCATCCTGCAGGAATAACGGTGATGACAAAATCCAATGCCCGTAATTTATTGATTGCAGGCGACGAAAAGGGTTCCATTTTCTTTCATGATCTGACTTCTGGTGAATTGCTTAAATCAACTTCTGTTCATGGTAATGCAATTGCAGGATTAACTTTTAATTCTACAGGGAAATTACTTATTTCATTTACCTATGATGGTGAAATAAAGATATTTGACTTCGAAAAGGATAAAAACATTCAATCTATTTTCTCTCCGGATTATGCCGGAATCCGTTTCGTACTCTTTTCAATCGCTGATGGATTTATTTATTTCAATGGTCATAATCATCTCTATAAGACAAGGTCTGACCTTTCACAAGAAGTAAAAATAATCATGAATGAGAATGACTCTCTGAATGACGGAGTTATTACAAGCGATCGAAGTGCGCTCATTTATGCCGTTGGAAACAGACTCAAGGTAATGAACACCCGTTCCGATATTATTGTTCAGGATCTGGTTGCCGGAATTGCCAATGTTGAAAGACTAGCTCTTGTTGGAGATTCTTTATTGGCAAGTTGGAGTAGTGATGGAACTATTTCATTGTGGCATTATATTCTTGGTCAACTGCAGTACAAACCAATTTTTAGCTATAAAGGAGGAAACCCTTCTCCGATGTCATTCTCAGCAGATGGCAAGTATATGTCGTCCGGCTTCATCGGTAACTGGGCCAGAATTTGGGAACCTTATGAACGCACTGTTTTTCAAGAACTCTTCCAACATAAAAGCACCGTTACTTCTACAAGTTTCGGCATAACAGATCAATTCCTTTATACCGGAAGTCTTGACGGAAAAATTATTGAATGGAAAAAAGGTGCTCCATTGACTGAGAAGATAATCACAGAACCGGAAGAAATTGAAAGCATTAAAACAACAATTCAAAAAGCTGATACATCAATTTCTGTCCAGGCGACTCGTACTACAGAAACAAAGGCA
>JAYSPU010000237.1:0-2872 GCA_043721935.1 Bacteroidota bacterium
CCAGGTTGGTCCACATTGCAATGTGGACCAACCTGGTGGAAAAAGAGAAACAGGATGGAGATCAGACCAGTTATTGGAATTTAAAATATCATCAGAAAATCAATACAGGCTTCAATTCTTTTTTTTCAGTAACTTAACAATCAGTGACTAAACAATTTTTTATTGATTACCAGCTGATTATAGACAATTCCTTAGGCCATTATAGTTGGATATAAAACAGAAATAATTGCTCAATCGAAACATGTTAGCGAATAATTTTAACCTGTGCTTGTTGATATCAAAAAATGTCTTACTTTTGCAACCCCTTGTTGGGATTGCCATTTCTAGTCTAAACCCTTAAAAATTAATTGAAATTGGACGCAGTAAGCTACAAAACTGTTTCAGCAAACGCTAAAACAGTTGATAAAAGATGGGTGTTGATTGATGCTTCAGACCTGATTGTTGGTCGTTTGTCATCAGAAGCCGCTAAAATATTACGCGGTAAACACAAGCCAGCCTATACACCTCACGTAGATTGTGGTGATAATGTTATCATCATTAATGCAGAGAAAGTTCGTTTCACTGGCAAGAAGATGTCTCAGAAAGAATATATTTCATACACGGGTTATCCCGGAGGTCAGCGTTTTGCAACGCCAATCGAATGGATGAAGAAAAATCCGGCGTTGATTCTGGAGAGTTCTATTCGTGGAATGCTTCCAAAAACGCGACTGGGTCGGGCACTTTTCGGTAACTTACATATATATGTAGGTGCTGAACATCCGCACGGAGCACAAAAACCAAAACAACTTACATTCTAATAAGAACCGCAAACTAAATTATAGCCATGATCCATTGTATTGGCAGGAGAAAGACTTCAATCGCCCGCGTTTATCTAGAGCCGGGAACAGGTACTATCACTGTAAACACCCGTGATTTTAAGCAGTATTTCCCAACCGGGCCGCTGCAGTATATTGTTACACAGGCACAATCAGCCATTAATGCAAAAGAAAATTTTGACATCAAGGTAAATGTGATCGGTGGTGGTATCAAAGGTCAGGCAGAGGCTGTTCGTTTAGGAATTGCACGTGCACTTGTTAAAGTAGATGGAGAGCATAAGCCTACCCTTCGTAAGGAAGGATTGCTTACACGTGATCCTCGTATGGTGGAGCGTAAGAAGCCGGGACAGAAAAAAGCCCGTAAGAAATTCCAGTTCTCTAAACGTTAATCGAATTGTATTCCCGATACTTAGCGGTGTCGGGATTCAATATACTATCAACAATTATTTCATTAGTCAACACAAATTAAATGTCAAGAGTTTCATATCAGGACTTATTAGAAGCAGGCGCACACTTCGGCCATTTGAAAAGTAAGTGGAATCCCAAAATGGCTCCATATATTTTTATGGAAGCTCGTGGCATTCACATTATCGATCTTAATAAGACGGTAGCGAAAATTGATGAAGCAGCTACTGCCATTAAGCAGATTGCTAAATCGGGAAAGAAAATTCTTTTTGTCGCAACTAAAAAACAAGCCAAAGAAATCGTTGCTGCCGGTGCTACTCGGGTGAACATGCCGTTCATTACAGAGCGTTGGCCGGGTGGAATGCTCACCAACTTTGCAACCGTACGTAAGTCGGTGAAGAAGATGACGGGTTTTGAAAAAATGGCAACTGATGGAACATTTGAAAATATCTCTAAAAAAGAGCGTCTTCAGATTTCTCGTCAGAAAGCAAAAATGGAAAAGTTCTTGGGAAGTATCATAGATCTTAGCCGTCTTCCGGCTGCATTGTTCATCGTGGACATCATGAAAGAACACATTGCTGTTGCTGAAGCTCATAAACTCAATATCCCAACTTTTGCTATTACCGATACGAATACAGATCCAACTCAGGTTGACTTTGCAATTCCGGCAAATGATGATGCAACAAAATCAATTGCATTGATCATGGAAACAATGGTAAAAGCAATTGAAGAAGGTCTTTCTGAACGCAAAGTGGATAAAGAATTAGAAAAAGAAAAAGAGAAAGATTCTGAAGAAACAGAAGAAGGATCACGTGCTGTATCGATGTCTATCGATGATGAAGGTGGTTCTGATGAGAAACCTGCTGCACCGGCAAAAACCGGTCGTCCGCGTCGCCCGACTGCAGGTGGACCAAAAAAGAAATAATTAAGTTTTAAAGTTCAATTAAGGAGAATAATACAATGTCAACAGTAACAATCAGTGCTTCAGATGTAAACAAACTGCGCCAGCAAACCGGTTCGGGTATGATGGATTGCAAAAAAGCACTCATGGAAGCAAATGGCGATTTTGAAGCAGCAATCGACATCCTTCGTAAAAAAGGACAAAAAATTGCCGCAAATCGTCAGGATCGCGAAGCTAAAGAAGGATATGTATTTGGCAGAGTAAGCGCAGATGGCAAGACCGGAATGGTCGTAGCCGTTTGTTGTGAAACAGATTTCGTTGCAAATAATTCGGATTTCGTAAGTTATGGTGAGTCTATTTTAGAAGCTGCCATGAAAAACAATCCGGCTTCCGTTGACGAATTAAAGGCACTAAAATTAGGTGACCGCACAATCGCTGATACATTGATCGATCAAATGGGCAGAATTGGCGAAAAAATCGATGTGGTGGATTTCCAAAATGTTCATGCTGATAAAGTTATCGTATACAATCACCCTGGTAACAGATTGACATCAATTATCGGTTTTACACCGGCAAGTGATGCAATTGCTGATGCAGGTCGTGACATTGCTATGCAGGTTGCCGCAATGGCGCCGGTGGCAATTGACAAAGACGATGTCGATCCGACAATGGTTGAGCGTGAAATTGAAATTGCAAAAGATCAAATCCGTGCAGAAGGAAAACCGGAGAGCATGATTGAAAAAATCGCTGC
>JAYSPU010000238.1:0-3033 GCA_043721935.1 Bacteroidota bacterium
AATTTAGGACAACAAGCGGTATCTCCTTTCCATCTTTCTAAAAAAGGGTGGTTGAATACGGCCGGTGTGGCTGTGGCAACTGCTGTTTTGATTCATTATGATGAAAAGATAGATGTTCATTTCAAACCGATTAAAGAAGAAAATAAATGGATCGATCAGGTAAGTCCGTATGTAACGGAATTAGGCGATTACTACGGCTATGCATTGTTAACCGGATTCGGTTGTTACAGTATCGCTTTTCATAATTACAAAGCCTTTCGAACTTCATTGCTGGCTTCTCAGGCTGCGATTACTGCAGGCTTATGGATTCGTGTCGGGAAAATTCTGACAGGAAGAATGAGGCCGGGAGCAACGTACACAGACTTGCAATACAATTCAGATCATTGGTTCGGACCATTTGCGCAATTTCAAAAAAAATACAACGATGGGAGAGGAGCTGCCGCATTCGATGCAATTCCATCCGGACACACAGGAGCGGCTTTTGCAATGGCAACTGTTTTCAGTGAGCAGTATAAAAATGTAAAAGCGGTACCGATAGTTATGTATTCGCTGGCAGGAGTTGTAGGCGTCACCCGATTAATCGAACATGAACATTGGGCTTCTGATGTCTTGCTTGGCGCAGTTGTCGGTTATTTGTGTGGAAAGCAAGTTATGCGAAATGAAAAGCGTCTTTTTCCGGAAAGAAAAACTTCGTTCAGAAAAATCCATAAAACATTTACTCCTGTATTCGGATCAAACTATAATGGTTTCCGATTATCCTTTTCGCTGAACTAGCTATTTAAAACGACAAACTAGCTCCGATAGTAGGAATGAAAGGCAACTGATATACACGCTCATCGGTGTTCAGTCTCCTTACATAAAATATATTTTTCCTGTCGTAAATATTGGTTGCGCCTGCAGTAATTTCCAAAACTGCATTTTTTCCAAAGTGAATCGAACGTTGAATGGAAACATCGAGGCGATGGAAATAGGAAAGTCGTCCTTTGTTGATGTCATTGTAATAAATGCCAACCGTGCCATTCTGATTATTCACATTTGTTCCAATTCCATTTGACAAAACAAGTGCTTCGTAATATCCTGCCGGTTGTGAGAATGGAAAAGGAGAGCCAAAATTCCAACGGGTGTTAAATTGCCACTCTTTCTTTTTTCCGAATTTATAACTGGCTACGATATTTACGTTGTGACGGCGATCAAAATTCGGAGTGTAGGTTCTGTTTTCTTCCTCACGGTTTACGTAAGTGAGAGAATACACTACCCACAAGTATAAACTGCGACGATCGTATTTTAATGTTACATCCACACCTTTTGCATATCCGGTTTCAATAATAAAATCTTTCACAAGAGAATCCGGTTTCGATGCATTAAGCTGATTGTCTTCGTATAATTTATTCCGGTTGATGTTTTCTAATTGATTAAAATCCTTGATATAGCCTTCAATGTTCATCGTAACATTTCCGGGAAGATCTACCTCGAAACCTGCAATGATGTGACGAGCTTTTTGTAAACGGGTTGTTAAATCTTTTCCTTTGTATTGATCCGGTAAGTTGTCAGATCCGCTGAGGAAGCCATAAAATAAATTTACCACATCGCGATCGGATGCTGCGGCTAGTAAATTTTGAGAGTAGAATCCACCGGCAGCTTTAAAGCGCAACTTTTCAGCGATGTTATACTTCAATCCTAATCGAGGTTCAAAGGAAACTTCGGCAAGTGATGCATAGTAATGAAGTCGTACACCGGGTTCAACGACTATTTTTTTTCCGGCTCTTTTGTATTTCAGAAAACCTGCAATCTCAGTTGTGTTTTCTTTTTGACCTGAACTTTGTCCGATAGGAGTGTAAAACTGATATTCTGTTTTGAATCCGAGGATTTCAAATCCATACTTCACTTCATCTTTTCCCATGAAGGAAGAAAAATTAAATCCTGTATTGAATCCACCGATCTTACTGGTTCGAACTCGTCCATCGGCTTCAGTCAGATTTATTTTGTAATCAGAATAAGCAAAATTACCGTCTATTAAAACGGCAGAACCACTCGGTACTAACACAAAGTTTGTTCCGCCACCTGCAGAATTCCAATTCAGATCAGCAATACCTGCATAGTTCACGTGATCACGGAAATTAAAACCGAAAAAATTCACTTTACTGCCTGATGAACTATTGATTGAAATTTTGCCAAATAAATCTGTAAATGAAAAAGGCAATCCGTTAGTATCAACATAGGAATAGAGTGACTTCGAAGTTTTATCGAGGTAAGAAGTGCGACCGGAAATTAAAAATGAAGAACTTCCTTCAGCTCCTTCAGTTTCTTTTTTAAGTGGGCCTTCCAATAATAATTTAGAGGTGAATGTGTTGGCCGAAATTTTTCCTGCTAAACGTTTTTTATTTCCGTCACGAGTAGTAATATCCATGATGGAAGAAATTCTTCCGCCATGTTCAGCATTAAATCCACCTGTGTAAATATCAGCTCCACGGATAATATCTGCATCAAGCACAGAGTACAAACCGATGGAGTGAAACGGATTGTAAATAATCATACCGTCAATCATCAATTTATTTTGAATTGCAGTACCGCCACGAATGTATAACTGTCCGCCTTGATCACCTGAAAAGATAACACCCGGAATGACTTGTAAATACTGAGCAAGATCCGGTTCTCCACCAATCGTTGGAATTTGCTTAATTTCTTTCGGAGTTATTTTGTTCACTGAAATCTGCACTTCACTTTTCTTCGCTTGATTTTCAGCAGACACTTCTACTTCTCTGATTTCAATAGAAGATTTTTTCAGGTATAATTTCTTCGTGATTAAATCTCCGCTTTTAATCACTAATTCCTGACGTAAGGTGTCATATCCGAGAGACGTTGACATTAAGATGTATGTTCCGGGAGGAATTCTGGAGATGGAGAAAAATCCATCGAGATTAGATTGTGCTCCATAAGTAGTTCCTTTTAAATAAACACTGGTGTAAATGGAAGGCTCTGAAGTTTCCTGCTCATAAATGAATCCGCGAATTTCTCCGGTTTGTGCAAATACTG
>JAYSPU010000239.1:0-5058 GCA_043721935.1 Bacteroidota bacterium
ATTTTTCTCTTAAAGTATTGTTAATTCTAAATAATCTTCTACTTTTGCGCCCATTAAAATAAACAAACCCAAAGAAAACAATGAAAAAAGTATTCTCAACTCTGTTAGTTGCTGGCGTAATCGCTTTAGTAGCTTGCGGCCCTAGTGCTGAAGACAAAGCTACTGCTGAAAAAGCTGCTCAAGATTCAATCGCTGCTATCGAAGCGTCTAATGCAAATGCTGAACAAGCAGCAATGCAAGATTCAGCAAACAAAATGGTTGACTCTGCTGCTGTAGTAGCACAACCAGCGACTAAGTAATTAGTCAGAGGTTAAAAAAAGCAAAAGCTGTCCAATAGGGCAGCTTTTTTTATGTCTTTTATTGATGAAAATTTACTTTATATCACTGCACTTTTCACAACCGGCTTGCTTTTTCCCCTTTAACTGAAGAATGTACCTGCGAAGCAAAAAGGCAACTGCCAATGCGAAGATGATCCCAATAACCCACAATTGAATGTCCATAACGATTGAAATTAAGTAAAGGTACAAAGGTATTTTCGATAATTTTACCGCTCAATTAAATGATCCAATGAAATTTGACCGCTCTGCATATTCCGATGACCAACTTCGCTCAATCTATAAGGAGCTTCTGATGCCCAGATTGATAGAAGAAAAGATGTTAATTTTATTGCGTCAGGGCAAAATAGCAAAATGGTTTTCAGGAATCGGGCAAGAAGCTATTTCTGTCGGCTGCGGATTGGCACTTCAGAAGGACGAATATATTTTACCAATGCATAGGAACCTGGGCGTTTTCACAACACGTGGTATTCCTTTAAACCGTTTGTTCTCTCAATGGCAGGGAAAACCCGGTGGATTTACAAAAGGCCGTGACCGGTCATTCCATTTCGGTACTCAGGAGTATAAGATAGTTGGAATGATTTCTCATCTGGGCCCGCAATTAGGTGTAGCAGATGGAATTGCATTGGCAAACTTACTGCAGAATAATAAAAAGGTGACAGCTGTATTTTCAGGTGATGGCGGCTCAAGCGAGGGTGATTTTCATGAAAGTCTGAATGTTGCTGCTGTATGGGATCTGCCTGTCATTTTTGTCGTTGAAAACAATGGGTATGGATTGTCAACTCCTTCTTCTGAGCAGTTTAAAATGAAGCAGTTTATCGACAAAGGAATAGGATATGGAATGGAAGCAGTGCAGGTTGATGGAAATAATATCCTGGACACTCTTTCCACTTTTTCCCGTCTTGCTGAATCTATTCGTGCAAATCCCAGACCTATTCTTCTCGAATGTATGACATTCAGAATGCGTGGTCATGAGGAAGCAAGTGGAACAAAATACGTTCCTCAACACTTGTTCGATGAATGGGAAAAAAAAGATCCTGTTGAGAACTACGAAAATTTTCTGCTTAAAGAAAAAGTTATTGATGAAGCATTTATTGCGTTGACCCGTAAAGATATAAAGCAAGAGATCGAGAAGAATCTTGAAGTGACTTTTGCTGAAACAAGTCCGGAGCCTGATACTGATACAGAATATGCCGATATGTATGACGCTAGAAAAGTTCCGGCTTTTGAACCTGCCGGTAAAACAACTGAGAAACGATATTTAGATGCGTTGTCAGAGGGTATGCGCCAAGCTATGCAACGTCATCCAAATTTAGTGATCATGGGTCAGGACATCGCTGAGTATGGTGGCGTGTTCAAAGCGACGCAGGGTTTTCTCGAGGAATTCGGAAAAAATCGTGTCAGAAATACACCCATTTGTGAATCAGCTATCGTTGGTGCTGCTCTTGGTCTTTCTATCAATGGAATGAAGGCAATTATGGAAATGCAGTTCGCCGACTTTGCTACTTGTGGTTTTAATCAGATCGTAAATAATCTGGCTAAGACTCATTATCGTTGGGGTCAGAATGTGGATGTTGTCGTACGAATGCCAACCGGTGCTGCTGTAAACGCAGGTCCTTTTCATAGTCAATCAAATGAGGCTTGGTTTGTTCATACACCCGGACTTAAAGTTGTTTATCCTGCTTTTCCGTATGATGCTAAAGGCTTGATGGCTGCCAGCATCGAAGATCCGAATCCGGTGATGTATTTTGAACACAAAGCTCTTTACAGAAGTATTACGGAACAAGTGCCTGACGATTACTATACCATTGAAATAGGAAAGGCGAAACGAATCCGTGAGGGTGATCAAGTCTCTATCATTACGTACGGACTGGGTGTTCATTGGGCAATTGAAGTTTTAAATGATTCGCCTGAAATAAATGCAGACCTGATTGATTTGAGAACATTACTTCCATGGGATCAACAAGCAGTTGAAAATTCTGTTCGAAAGACAGGACGAGTAATTATTCTCCATGAAGATACCCTGACAGGTGGAATTGGCGGTGAAATTTCAGCTCACATTTCAGCTTACTGCTTTGAGTTTTTAGATGCTCCTGTTGTTCGATCAGCTAGTTTGGATACTCCTGTACCAATGAATGTGGAACTGGAATGGAATTTTTTGCCGAAGAAAAGATTCAAAGAACAACTGATGCAGTTGTTGAAATATTAAAAAAGGTTCTTGATATGTTTTGGGTGCTATTTATCTGTTACCTGATAGGGTATCTCCGTATGCAGTTGGCATGACTAAATTCATGAGAGCATTGAATGATTCTCTGTTGGCCGGTAATTTTGCAGAGTTGTAAACACTTATTTTTTCACGTGTTGTCAAATGCCAGCTTAATGAAATGTCTTGTTCTTTTGTCGGCAATTCAAATTTGATAAAATCAAATGGACAATTTAACCAGCCTTTTGCATACTCATATGATTCATCCTGGTTGTAATCCTGAATCGTTAATAAATTACCATAAATATTTCCAAGTGGTGTAATAATGTTTTCCAGAATCGTCATTCTTGGTTTTTTCTCTATTGGTCTTGCTTTGTGCGAATCACGGATGTCTACGAAAATAACCCCACTCGTATTTTCTTCAATCCATTCTCTGAAAGCGTATAAAAACCTCAATGAAGTTTTCAATCCGGTGTTGTCTCTTATTCCGGCGTCCATAACCTGAATCATCGGTTCACTTGGCAAGGTCACAGCCGGAAGAATGTAAGGGAAGGTGGAATTCATTCGTAACACAGAGGTGAAACGAACATTCGTTGCATTCTGATTGGCAAATAATTTGGTGAATTCTAATTCATCCAAAGTAGTTTCAAAATGGAATAAACTATCAGTGGTATGACATGTCAAATAACTGATAGGTTGAGGCGAAACTAATAATCTTCTTCCGTCATTTACAATGGTAGGAGAGAAGATCATCATTGGAATCACGGAAGCGGCTTCCGGATCTTTGTAGGCTTTTAATGGTTTGGAAAGAATATATCCCGTGTTTTCGTTGAGTTGTTGTTCAAATGCATACGCTCTGTCTTTGTTGAATTTCGTTTCTCCTTCTTTAAATTTTTGAACATTGAAAAACAAATCACTAACTGTGATACTGAAAGCGATCGGATTTAACAGGTCTCTTCCAATATTAAACAGGTTTTTATTGCTAAAGTAATTACTGGTCATCCCATACTTCTGTTGTAAATATAGTTCACGGTAATACGCTGCTCCAATCATTCCTCCGGAGGCTCCTGAAATTAACATTGTCGATTGGAAGCATTTTTCATTGCTCAAACTATCCGCCATCTGAAGAATTCTAAAGGCCCAGATAGAAGCGCGTAATCCGCCTCCGGAACAATTGATGAAAATCATTTTCGGCTTTTCGTTCTTGCCGAATTTTGCTTTCCATTTCTCCATAATCTTTATCGTCTGCGCTCTGTCTGCATCAACATTAGTAGTATCGTTCATCATAGCAAACTGATCCAGACTATACGTCGCTTTTGATTGATTGTATTCCATTCCATACGCTTTGTTGTCTGAATAAAAAACACCGTATTGTGAAATGAAATTGATAACAATGAAAAGCAGAATAAAGGTTGTCGTTGCCCATGTCGTAAGCCAAAATCGAAAAGCACTGCTCAACATGATAAACATGGAGAAGATAAGTATAACACTTGCGCCGGCTGGAATTTTAAAAAAGGAATAATCTTTAAACAAGCCCATCAGAATAAATAATCCGAAGACAATGATTTCAATGATGGCCGCATTCAGGTGATTCTGACGAAAAACCGATTCCACCATTTCTCTTGTGTAATGTGCTGTATCCCGAACTAATTTGACGCGGTATGGAGAACTAAGATAGGTATCAACCCTCCAAAGTTTTTCTCTTCGTTTTCTACGGATTGTTGTTTTACTCTTTTGATTGTGTGAATCTCCCAATAAATGAGCTGCAAATGGCGCATTCGGATCTGAGTCGGAAGACTCAATTCCAAACATAACAATCACATCTTTGTTTGTCCGGAAGAAATAGGTGAGTGTGATCATAATGATCAGACAAATCCCAATTATAAATCCTAATAATTGAGAGAGTATTGTCCAGATTGTTTGATACTCATTGTTGATCTGAAAATAAACGATGTTGATAAAGTAAGTGATCAGAAACAACAAAGGCACAATGAAATTATTCATTGTGTATTTTAAAAATGGTCTTGAAAGTGTTGCTATAAATGGAAACCGATGGCCATTCATAATGTAACTCGAAATGTTGTACACCATGATAAAACTGCCGGTCGCAAATCCAATGATGAAAAAAGCAGAGAAACCAACTGTTCCCATATATTCAGGATCCAGAAATAAATATGGAATACCGAATGTATTGGACATCGTATTCGTCACCCAGCCAAATAAAATAAGCCAGTACATCAAGAGTACATGATTGTTTTTAAATAAAACAATCACTAACTGAATCGGAAAGGAATAAAATAATCGTTGGTGACGTTTCTTAATCGGCATTGGCTCTGCTAACGGATTTAATAAATTATTTGCTAATTAGTTCGGATTCTTTTTCAGTGGTGATAGATTTTGTTGAGTTTAAATTTCCTTCTTGAACTAAATAACAAATCATTAATAATCCCGTTTCTGTTATTAAAATTTATTTTGAGTGAATGCAAGCGAAATCCTTAAAGAATGCAGATTGATCCATTT
>JAYSPU010000240.1:0-5510 GCA_043721935.1 Bacteroidota bacterium
GCAATGACCAATGCTGCCATTGCTTCAACAATTGGAACTGCCCGAGGAACCACACAAGGATCATGACGACCTGAAGCACTGAGAGAAACAGAATCGCCATTCGCATTTATGGTTTGTTGTTCTTTGCGAATGGTGGAAACCGGCTTGAATGCTACTTTAAAATAAATATCCATTCCATTTGAAATCCCGCCCTGGATTCCACCGGAGAAATTAGATTTGGTGCTGATTTTTCCTTCGTCGTTTTTCTGAAATTCGTCGTTGTGTTGAGAACCTTTCATTTCTGTTCCGGCAAATCCGCTACCGAATTCAAAACCATGAACAGCATTGATGCTTAGCATTGCTTTACCCAGATCAGCATGAAGTTTATCAAAGACAGGCTCACCTAATCCGACCGGCACATTTTTAATAATGCAGGAAATGGTTCCTCCCGTTGAATCGCCTTCTTCTTTTAATAACTCAATATATTTTATCATTTCCTGAGCACGATGAGCATCCGGACACCGCACGATATTTTGATCGACAATCGTTCTAGTCAAATTATCACCACTGATACCGGTTTTAATTCCACCTACAGACGATACCCAGGCAACAATACTAACGCCTGAAAAGGCAATAAATTGATCAGCAATTGCTCCTGCTACGACCCGTGAAGCAGTTTCTCTGGCACTGGATCTACCACCACCACGTGAATCGCGCAAACCGTATTTTTTTTCGTAGACAAAATCTGCATGAGAAGGCCTGTACACCGTTGACAACTCCTTATAATCTTCCGGGCGTTGATCCATGTTTCGAATGAGAAAACCAATGGGAGTGCCCGTTGTTACTGAATTGAAAAGACCGGATAAAAATTCAACCTCATCCTCTTCTTCTCTTTCAGTAGTGACAACAGACTGACCCGGGCGCCGCCTTTGCATTTGTTCACGAATGAGATTCAAATCCAACGAAAAGCCGGAAGGACAACCTTCCACAATTCCACCAATGGCAGCACCGTGAGATTCTCCGAATGAAATCAACTTAAAAATAGTTCCTGTTTGGTTTCCACTCATAAGAATGTAAAATTACCGAAAAGCAGAGCACACTTTACCATTATTAAAATGGATAATACACGAAAGGATGTTAAAACTATTGAATGATCTAAACCTGAGAAAGGCTAACATCAGCCTTGCTTTGAAAAAATGCCTTTCGAAACTAGAAAAGATTAGAATAATATTCATCAAAGCTTCTTGCCGATATATCTACGAATCCATCCATTCGAAGCGCCCAAACTTACCAATCCATTGATTAACCACGGCCGATTAAACAGCTTTTGAAAACGAAGTTTTTGGCGGAGTTCTGGAATTAATTTTTCATTTATCGCACGATCATAACTGTTCAACTGAGAAGCAGAAAAGTCTTGGTTTTCAAAGGCTTTAACAATCGATTGAGCAGCTAAATATCCACTGAGCATTGCATTACCGATACCTTCACCGTTCAATGGATCAATAAGTGAAGCAGCATCACCACAGAGAATAAATCGGTCGCCTGACAATTGCAATTTCCGACCGCCAAGAGGAAGGCCAAATCCTTCCGGCTTTGTAATAGCCTCTGCATTTTTAAATCGAGGCGCTAATAAAGGAGAGTTTTGAATAAGCGTCGTTAATGCTTCTTTCAAATTAATTTTTCGTTCACTTATATCTTTTGTGAGCATTCCGAAACCTACATTACTAACACCATCCTGAATTGGGAAAATCCAGAAATAGCCTGGAAGAAAATCCTTGGCAAGGTGAATCTCAATGATGTTTGGTTGAATGCCATCGATATTCCGGTAATAAGCCCTGACTGCACCTGAATAAAAGGCTTCGTCTACCTTTCTTCCAACCGTTGATTTTTGCACAATTGAATGAGCACCATCACAACCAATTATCACCTCTGCATGAATCGACCGCTCATCATCAAGCAAGACGATAACATTATCATTACCGATTTGAATTTGCTTTATCCCGTAACCCTCAATACACTGAATTCCCTTTTCCTTTTTGACCTGTTGATAGAGGAAATAATCAAAGTCCAGTCGTTTTGAAATGTATCCTGAAGTTGTAAAACGAACTTCAACTTCTTTACCATTCGGCGCCACTAATTTCCATCCTTTTGAAATAGATTTTTGTTCAAAATTTTTCAGTGCAACTTCTAAATCAGGATCAATTTTACGGAGTACTGATTTTACTCTTCCACCAATAGCATCACCACAAATTTTATCCCTTGGAAATACTTTTTTATCAATAATCGCTACGCTTAATCCGCTCTTCGCCAATGCCAGAGCACAAGCAGTTCCGGCAGGACCTGCGCCGGCTATGAGAACATCTACACGAAGAAATGGTTGCACGTTGCAATGATAAGAAATTAATACTCCAAACCTGTTTGAAAGTAAGCCTTCAAATTACTGCTCAGTGTTCGCAATTACCAATTTACCTAGTACATTTACACGCTTACTTTACCCGTCATTCTTATATGTTATTAATAAAAAATATCAGTGCCCTGGTTCATGTTGAAAGCACTCCAAAGCAAACGATTGCAGGAGCTGATATGTCTTCACTTCAATGCCTGGAACAAGGTTATTTATTAATTGATAACGATAAAATAGCAGACTTTGGAAAGCAGACAGATGAAAAGTTGAGGAAGTTGCATTCCTGCTATCCTGATTTACTTGAGTACGATGCAAAACAACGAATGCTTTTCCCTTCATTCTGCGATTCGCACACTCATTTGGTTTGGGCAGGGACGCGCGAAAAGGAATATGAAGATCGACTGCACGGACATTCTTATGAAGAAATAGCTTTACGTGGTGGTGGGATTTTAAACTCAGCAGCAAAATTGCGGGTAACCGGCGAATCGGAATTATTTGATGAAGCCATGATTCGATTAAATGAAATCATTAAAACCGGTACCGGTGCTGTCGAAATAAAAAGCGGATATGGTCTTGATGTGGAAAGTGAATTGAAGATGCTTCGTGTTATCCGTAGAATTAAAAATGCCGCACCTATTGATATCAAAGCTACTTTTTTAGGGGCTCATGCTATTCCGGCTGAATTCAAAGGAAACAAGAATGGTTATTTGAAATTGCTGACCAATACCTTAATTCCCTTAATTGCTGAGGAACAACTGGCAACATACTGTGATATTTTTTGCGAGAAAAATTACTTTACAAAAGAAGATGCACTTCTCCTCTTTGAAACAGCAATAAAACACGGACTCACTCCAAAGGTACATGCAGAACAGCTCAGTCACAGTGGAGGCATAGAAGCCGGAGTTGAATCAAATGCCATCAGTGTCGATCATCTCGAATTTGCCAATGAGCATGACATAGAATTATTAAAAAAGTCACTGACAATGCCTGTATTGCTTCCCGGCGCACAACTTTTTCTTGGACTACAACACCCACCGGCACGTCAGATGATTGATAGCGGATTGCCTGTTGCAATCGCTTCTGATTTTAATCCGGGCAGTTGTCCAAGTGGAAATATGCATCAAATGATTGCACTGGCTTGTATGCTGTATAAGTTGACCCCGGCAGAAGCTATCATTGCGGCCACAACCAATTCGGCTTATGCAATGAATCTTTCTTCGTCACACGGCAGTATTGCCATTGGAAAAAAAGCCAACTTC
Source organism: Bacteroidota bacterium (assembly GCA_043721935.1). Taxonomy (GTDB): domain Bacteria; phylum Bacteroidota; class Bacteroidia; order AKYH767-A; family 2013-40CM-41-45; genus JADKIH01. Next base: position 3,643 of record JAYSPU010000240.1, read on the forward strand.
TTTTTTACACCAAAGCACTATACTTCATTTGCTTTTCTGCCTTATTATTTTGGAAGCAATCCGGTTGAAACGATTATACTGAATGGAAAAATTATGTAAATCATATGGTTGATTAAAACAATCAGCAACTACAAATTATATTATACACTTTAAGTCCAACAAAAACATAAGTAACGCTATGAAACAGTTAATTGAATGTGTTCCTAATTTCAGTGAAGGAAATGATTTATCGGTCATCAAACAGATCACCGATACAATTGAAAGTGTAGATGGAATTAAACTATTGAATGTTGATCCGGGTAAAGCGACGAACCGAACGGTAGTGACGTTTGTCGGAGAGCCGAATGCAGTCATTGAAGCTGCATTTTTAGCGATTCAAAAAGCATCTCAGCTCATTGATATGAGCAAACATCATGGAGAACATCCACGCATGGGAGCGACAGATGTTTGTCCGTTGATTCCAATAGCAAACATTTCCATGGAAGAAACAGTAGTTTTTGCACAAAGACTTGCTGAACGTGTAGGGAAAGAATTAAAGATACCGGTTTATTTATATGAAGCAGCGCAGAAAAAATCTGCAAGAAAAAATCTATCGATCATTCGCGCCGGAGAATACGAAGGCTTTTTTGAAAAAATTAAAACTCCGGAATGGAACCCGGATTTCGGTCCATCAGTTTTCAATGCACAAACCGGTGCAAGCGTAATTGGTGCAAGGGATTTTCTGGTTGCCTATAATGTCAATCTGAATACTACCTCTGTACGTCGTGCCAATTCAGTTGCATTTGACGTAAGAGAAAATGGCAGAAAAGTAAAAAATGAAAAAGGAGAAGAAATCGTTGAGCCGGGAACGTGCAAGTCAGTAAAAGCTATTGGCTGGTACATTGAAGAATATGGTCAGGCGCAAGTCAGCATGAATCTGACGAACATCAACGACACACCTCTTCACAAAGCTTTTGATGAATGTGTAAAAAGTGCTGACCGACGTGGCATGCGAGTAACAGGATCAGAGTTAGTTGGTGTAGTTCCACTAAAATCACTTACAGATGCCGGTATTTATTTTCTGGAAAAGCAAAACAGGTCAACAGGAGTTTCGGAGAAAGAGTTAATCCGTATCGCAATTAAATCGTTAGGACTGGAAGAACTGACACCGTTTAAACCGGAAGAACGGATTATTGAATATTTATTAAAAGATCAGTCGAATGAGAAACTGATTCGCATGACACTTACTGACTTCGCAGATGAGACCGCTTCTGAATCAGCTGCTCCCGGAGGCGGCTCCATATCAGCTTACATTGGAGCATTGGGTATATCATTGGGAACGATGGTTGCAAATCTTTCCGGACACAAAAAGGGATGGGATGACAGATGGAAGGAGTTTTCAGAGTGGGCAGTAAAAGGTCAGAAAATAAAAAACGAATTGATTCAATTAGTAGACGAAGACACGATTGCTTTTAATCGAATTATGAATGCATTTGGTTTGCCAAAAGGAACGGAAGAAGAAAAGAAAATCCGTTCAATAGAAATTGATCAGGCTACACGATATGCAATAGAAGTTCCATTAAAAGTAATGAAGGCAAGTTTAAAGTCTTTCGAAGTGATTGGAGCAATGGCTGAAATCGGAAATCCAAATAGCGTTTCAGATGCAGGAGTCGGAGCACTTTGTGCAAGATCGGCAGTGATTGGAGCGTATTTAAACGTAAAGATCAACACATCAGGATTGAAAGATGCCGAATTCACCTCAAAAATACTTATTGAAGCAGACGATCTGCGTCAAAAGGCAATGAAAGAAGAAGCGAGAATTTTACAGGTTGTCGAGGGCAAGCTGGCTTAGTATGATTGAACTATTTCACTAAAAGTAAGTAGAATGA
>JAYSPU010000241.1:0-2862 GCA_043721935.1 Bacteroidota bacterium
CCGGTTGGAACAAGTGCAGAATAATCCCAATTGTAATTTGGGCCTGTTAATGTCAGATTTAATCCGGTGAAAGTATTGGCTGTACTCAGCACTTCAACATTTCCCGCATGCGGAAGATCAGCAGTTGTAATAGTAATTTGAGCTTGTGCTACCGAAAAGGATACAAGCAAACAGAATACAAATTGAATACGCATAATGATTTTTGGATTGGATGGATGAGACTAGCCTAAAGGCATTTAATAAAGATATTAATTCCTAGTTGCATCCCTCCTATTTTCAACTTTTTTTTTCCAAAAGAAGAAAAATCGTGGTAAAAAAAGCAATTAAGACTTCGCCATTGAACCCATAACCACTTCAATCCTGTTCAAAGAGGCTTTAGTAACATGGGTAAGCGGTAGCCGGACATGTTCGGAACATATATTCATCACGCTCAACAGGCCTTTAATACCGGACGGATTGCCATCGATAAAAATAGAATGCATAACATCCAGGTATTTATAATGTATTTTTTTTGCCTTGTCAAAATTTCCACTCAGACCTTGTCTGACCATTTCCGAAAAATCTCTTGGATAGGCATTTGAAAGAACTGAAATCACACCATCAGCACCACAAGCCAGGAAAGGCAATGTCAAAACATCATCTCCGCTTATAACTAAAAAATCTTTTGGTTTCTGCTTAATGATCTTCATTAACTTTTCAGTATTTCCGGAGGCTTCTTTTATACCGACAATATTTTTTACCTCATGCGCTAGTTCCAATGTTGTGTCAGCGTCAAGATTACTTCCTGTTCTCGAAGGAACATTATATAAGATCAGTGGAACCGGACTAGCATTTGCAATCATTTTGTAATGCTGATAAATTCCTCTTTGTGAAGGACGGTTGTAATAAGGACTAACTGATAAAATAGCATCAATGCCTACAAAATCATTTGCTTCTATATAATGTAGAATTTCCTGCGTATTATTTCCGCCAAGCCCGAGAACGACAGGCAGCTTACCATCTGCAATTTCAATGACGAAATCAATGACAGCACGTTTTTCATTTTCTGTCAAAGTCGCAGCTTCACCTGTAGTACCAAGTGGAACGAGATATTCAACATTACCCTGAATGCATCGTTCAATCAGCTTTTTGAAACACTTAAAATCAATATTACCATCTTTATGAAAAGGAGTAACCAGAGCAACTCCGGTTCCCTTCAATTTATTGAGATTCATTCGCTTTTAATTAGACGTAGAAAATGTTCTGTTTCTTCAATTACTTTTTTTATTTCCGGCTCGCCTTTCAGCTTAACCATCATGTCGTAACAAAGGGTATGATTCGGATTGTATCTGCCAACACGAAAACGAGCATGAGACATTGCTGAAATGTAACGCAAAGGAAAGCATTTACCTGAATTTAGATTAATCAGTATATCAAACTTTTCATAAATAAAATTATCGACAATTGGGTTGACAGGAATCAAACTAAAATTCAAATCTTTTTTGGTAAAAAAGTCCAATCCGTATTGGGCAAACTGTGCTTGAGGAAGAACCTTTTTATCGACATATCCCATAGCCAGAATATCCTTTTTCAAAGTGGAACGAAAATGCTTTACATAAGCTTTTACTGTTTCGTAATCCTTTTCATTAGTTGCATCGTAAAGTAAACCAATTTTTTCGGCCTCTTGCATGCTGACAACTTCATGCTTGATCCTCAACTTTTGAATCTCCTTATGAAAACGATACTGGCCAAGTTTTATCCTGATGTTTCGACTTATTTGCTTCATCTATTCAATCAATTTTAAAAATTCAGACTCTGAAATCACCTTCACATTTAATTTGGCAGCTTTTGCTAGTTTAGACGACCCTGCTTCATTACCTGCTAACAGGTAATCTGTTTTGCCTGAAACTCCAGTCTGGTTTTTGCCACCATGTTGTTCTATCAACAATTTGATTTCATCCCGGCTGAAAGTAGTGAAAGTACCTGAAACCACAAATGATTTACCCGTAAGGCGATCAGATAATTGGACCGGAATGGCATCTTCATTCAATGTCATTTGTAATCCGGCTTTTTTAAGATCATGTATTTCTTTTCTATTTACAGGATCAGAAAAATAGTCCAGAATACTCGATGCAATTTTCTCCCCTATTTCTTCAGCTTTCTTCAATTCTTCTTCTGTGGCCTGCTCCATTGCTTCTATGCTTTTAAAATGAAAAGCTAATTTTTTCGCTACAGTTTCTCCAACATAACGGATACCAATGGCATACAATACCCGCTCGAAAGGAACTATTAATGAATCCGAAATCCCATTGAGAATATTAGTAACTGATTTTTCCTGAAACGATATTTTTTTAGGTTTATCATCCTCCGGATTTATAATTTTTTCTAATCCTATAAGATCATCGTATTTTAATTTGTATAAATCGGATGGACGTTTGATCAGTTTATGGTCAAATAACATTTCAATTTTACCTTCACCCAGACTTTCAATGTTCATTGCTTTCCGACTGATGAAATGCTCTATTCGACCTTTGATTTGTGGAGGACAACCGGAAATATTCGGACAATAATGTTGAGCTTCTCCTTCTTTTCGAATTAACGTTGTACCACATTCGGGACATTCCTGAATATATTTTACAACGGCGGCATTCTTTTTTCTCTTTTCAAAATTAACAGCGGTAACTTTTGGAATTACCTCTCCGCCTTTCTCAACAAAAACCTGATCGCCAATCCGAAGATCCAACTTTTCAATCTGATCCGCATTGTGTAAAGTAGCACGCCTAACGGTTGAACCTGCCAGCAATACAGGTTTTAGATTTGCCACAGGAGTTATTGCGCCTGTCCTTCCAACCTGATACGTGATTGCTTCCAACTCAGTGCTGA
>JAYSPU010000242.1:0-13642 GCA_043721935.1 Bacteroidota bacterium
CGGAGAGCATCTTTTTTCTTCACAGCATTTTCTTTTTGAAATCCATGTTCAGGAAACCCTTCCAGATCTTTGCGTGCAACAGCAGCATAAAAAGTATAGATTGGATTGATTCGTTCTACAGGAAAATCAGTTCCGAAAACAATCATATCGCCGGCTTCATTTTTCAACTCTTTATATGCATATCCTTCAGCCATACGTTCTTTTCCGATTCTTTCTTCCACCCAGTACATATCAGAAGTTGCATGAGTTGGTTGTACAGAAGGAATAATATTATTCATCACTAATTGATGGCGGTCTTTTTTGGAAACAATCTGGCAATGTTCAATTCTCCACCTGCGATTATTTTCACCCTTTAAAACTTTTGCATACATATTCAACATTAGTTTATTTGCTGAATCACCAATGGCATGTGTGCAAACCTGAAATCCATTTTCCATCGCTTTCTCAGCAATAGTTGAAAAATAGTCAATCGGATGCAAAAGAAATCCATAATGTCCGGGTGCATCTGAATATGGTTTTTTTAACAAAGCACCTCTTGAACCAAGTGCACCGTCTGCATACATTTTAACTGAGCGAACATTGAGTCTTTCTGTTTTTAATGTTCCATTCTTAAAAAAGTAGGACAACGTTTCATAACTATCAGAAAGCATTGCATAAACTCTGATCTTCAACTTCCCTGCTTTTTGTAATTGATAAATTGTCTCTATGGAATCTTTTTCAAGTCCTGCATCATCTACAGTTGTAAGACCGACTTCAAAACAATTTCGTTGACCATCAAGTAATGCCTTTTCTACCAGTTCAGGAGTGAAAGGTGGTATTTTTGTTTTAACCAAGTCCACTGCATTGTCAATGAGGATTCCGGTTAACTGATCGTTTATTAAAATTAATTCTCCACCATCTAACTTCGTACTCGATGATACACCGGCCAGTTTTAATGCAGCCGAATTACAAAGCGCTGCATGTCCATCAATTCGCATCAAATAAACAGGTGTTGTAGGAAAAAGACTATCCAGTTTCGACTTGTCCGGAAATGCTTTTCCGGGCCAATCGTTTTGATCCCAGCCACGTCCTAAAATCCAACCGAATGAATTGGTTTTTGCAAAAGCCTGCAGTTTTTCAATGACCTCATCAAATGATTTTGTTTCGTAAAGATCACACTTCAACAAGTCGGTTGAATAACCATAAAAATGACAGTGTGAATCTATAAATCCGGGATAAACAGCACGACCTTTCAAGTCAATCTTTTCAGGCGCATCGTATTCTTCCAACAAATCTTTGCTGTTACCTAAATCATGTATTTTTCCATCCCGTACAACAAATGCTTCCACTATTGAAAAGCCGCTATTGACCGTGTATACAACACCATTATAAAAGATAATGTCGGCACGTCTTTTTTGATGACAAGAGCTGAATCCAATGATGGCCAGGAGGAGGAAAGTCAATTTTTTCATTCTGCGAATATGGTGATTTTTTACATTTCTCTAGTCCGGCTCTTTCTTTTACTTTTACGAAAAAAAAACCATGTCAGCAGATCTTGAAAGCCTTAAATATCCAATAGGAAAATTTCAACCGCCATCAACGGTAACTGATATGGATATTGAAAAATGGATCAGTGGAATCGAACAGCTTCCGGAGGAGTTAATAAAAGTTTGGGAACAGTTGAAGCCCGAACAAAAAGAAATGTCGTATCGACCGCAAGGTTGGACTGCACGTCAAGTAATACATCATATTCCGGATAGTCATATGAATGCTTACATCCGGTATAAGTTGGCTCTGACAGAGGATGTTCCTGTTATTAAGCAATACGAAGAGGCAAAGTGGGCAGTACTTCCTGACACGATGATTTGTCCGCCTGAAGTCTCCTTACATTTACTTACAGCATTACATTTAAGATGGTCTGTTTTATTGCGTCAGTTAAAAATGGAAGATTGGAACAGACGGTATTTTCATCCTGAAAGCGAGAAAGAGTTCGATTTAAAAACAGCTCTTGCCTTGTACAATTGGCATGGAAAACATCATCTTGGACATTTAAATCTGATTTTAGCCAAGGCAAAATGATCCGATTACAAAACAGTGTTTTTTTTAAAAGTGCAGTTAAGCTAATTTAACTCATTCAACTGTCACATGGAAGCTGAACAAGAACCCAAACAATCACCTAAATCAACCGGTATTTTACTCATTGTCGGCATCTTGTTCGCTGTGCTGGTTCTGGAATGGATTTTCAGCTGGATTTGGAAAAAAATCTGATCTTTACGCGGCATTCCTTAATAATTGTGAAAATAATCCGAACATCAAATAGCTTACTCTATCTTTCGTTCAATCACACTCAACTTAAGTTTGCCGTGACAGTAATTCAAACGATTAAATACAAATCACCTAAATGATTACAAGTATCTCTGCTTTTATCACTAAGCAAAAAAAGAAATTAATTATACTTTCAATTGCTGTCAGTTCTATCATCTCTTTCAGTTTTGTTGAAGAGTATTACTTCGAAGTCAGTAAGAACCTTGATATTTTTACCACGTTGTTTCGCGATGTCAATGTGTATTACGTGGATTCAATTCAACCCGGCGAATTAATGAAGAAAGGTATTGATGCCATGTTAAATACATTGGATCCATACACGGTTTACATTCCTGAAAGTGAAATTGAAGATTACAAAATGACTCACATATCTGCTGAGTATGGCGGAATAGGAGCACTTGTTCAACAACGAAACGGAGACATTGAGATCAGTGAAATTTACGAAGGTTTTCCTGCGCAAAAAGCTGATGTAAGAGTTGGAGATAAAATTATTTCAGTAAATGGGAATTCAACTTCCGGTAGACAAGTGAATAATGTGACTGATTTCATGAAAGGTCAGAAAGGAACGACAGTAAAGTTGATGTTAAAACGAGAAGGTGTTCCTCAACCCATTGAAAAGTCAATCGTACGGGATGAAATTAAATTTAAAAATGTTCCATACTTCGGAATGGTAGGTGAGTCGACAGGATATATTAAACTAAGTCAGTTTCTTGAGAGTGCAGCAGATGAAGTACGTCAGGCTTTGATAACACTTAAGGAAAATCCAAAAATGAAAAATGTTATTTTGGATTTACGTGGGAATGGCGGCGGATTATTGAAAGAAGCTGTTGACATCGTTAATATTTTCGTAGAGAAGAATCAAAAAATTGTTTCTCAAAAAGGAAAAATAAGAGAAATGAACATTGACTACTTCGCTATAAAATCAGCAGTTGATACCGATATTCCATTGACAGTATTGGTAGACAGAGGTTCTGCATCTGCGTCCGAAATTGTAACGGGTGCAATACAGGAATTGGATCGGGGAATAATAATCGGTCAACGTTCATTCGGAAAAGGATTAGTACAACAGACGTATAACCTTTCATATAATACCTTGTTGAAAGTGACAATTGCAAAATACTATACACCAAGCGGCCGCTGTATTCAGGCACTTGATTACACGCATCGCAACAGTGATGGAAGTGTATACAAAGTACCGGATTCGTTGATCACTGAGTTTAAAACTAAATCGGGCCGTTCTATCTATGATGGATCGGGAATTTTCCCTGACTTCTACACCGATGCTGATAACTATAGCAATCTGGTTATTTCTCTTTTTAGTAATTATTTATTCTACGATTATGCATCAAAGTATGCAAGGGAACATCCTGTAATTGCTTCGGCAAAAGAATTTTCTTTAACAGAAGCAGAGTACCAGGATTTCGTAAATTATCTGTCCGGAAAAAAATACGAATACACAGATAGGAGCGAGCGAAAAATACAAGAGTTAAAGAAAGCGATGGAGAAGGATAAGCATTTCACTGCATTGCAATCGGAGTACAATTCTCTGTTTTCAAAAATGTCTGATTACAAGAAAAATGATTTGAAAAATCACTCCACTGAAATCAAGCAAATTCTTGAGGGAGAAATTGCTTCACGTTATTACTTTCAAAAAGGACGATTGGAAAACAGTTTTAATTACGATAGAGAAGTTAAAAAGGCAGTAGAAGTAATGAGTAGTCAGAGTCTTTATACTTCAGTGCTAAAAGGCGAGGGAACTTACAAGGTAATTGGCAAACCGGGTAGTGAAGCACAGATAAAAGCCAACGTTGAAAGGGAAGATGACGAAGAAGACCATAACTAATGAAAGCTTAAGATGGAACAACATCAGGACGTATAGACTTGAAGGTTAGCTCAAAAGCTTCCAAGGATAAGCTAGCTTCTATTTGTTAATTTTCCTTTAATCCCTTAGGTTTGCTAACAATAAATGAATTGACATGGGAAGAGCGTTTGAAAAACGGAAACATAAGATGTTTGCCCGCTTCGATAAGATGGCGAAGGCTTTTACAAAGATTGGAAGAGAGATTGCGATTGCGGTTAAAAGTGGCGGACCGGATGTCGATTACAACCCTCGACTACGAACGGCTGTTCAAAATGCCAAGGGATTGAACATGCCGAAAGATCGGATTGATAATGCAATAAAAAAAGCATCTTCAAAAGAAGAAAATAATTTCGAAGAAACAGTTTATGAAGGTTATGGCCCTCATGCAGTAGCGATTGTGATCGAAACTGCAACTGACAATACCACTCGGACCGTTGCAAATATCAGAATGTATTTTAGTCGTGGAAATGGTGCATTAGGAAAGACCGGTTCACTCGATTTCATGTTTCAACGAAAGGGCGTTTTTCGTTTGGCAAAAGACCAGCCTCTATCTACGGATGAATTGGAACTGGAATTAATCGATTTTGGTCTGGAAAATCTGGAGGTAGATGAAGAGGAAATCCTCATTTACACCGCTTATGAAGACTTTGGAAAAATGGCCAAGGCGCTGGAAGATAAACACATTGCAGTAACAAAGGCAGCTCTGGAACGCATTCCGTCAACATTTGTCGAATTGGAAGAAGCACAACAAGACGAAGTTCTTCAATTAATCGATAAATTCGAAGAAGATGACGATGTTCAGGCCGTTTACCATAATTTAAGATAAGCTAACTTGGATTATTCTTATTGCCGGATGATTTCATAGGTTCAGCAGAGGAAAGTAGAATTAGAGGAGGCATTTTAAATGCCTTGGACTATTTCTTTTTTTTTATTTTTATTGCTTTTACAGGCCTTGCTTTTTGAATTGACATACTCTCATCTCTAACGTGCACATGAAAATCATAGTGACTATTTTAGTATTCTTTACATCATCATTTTTGTATGCACAAAAAGGTGTGGAGGATTACAACAAAGGAATACAGGCAAAGACTTCAGGTAAATATAAAGATGCATTAAAATATTTTACCAAAGCAATTGAGAAGGACGACAAGAATCCTGATTTTTTTTACCATCGCGGATTATCGTTTTATGGAAACAAACAAATTCAGGAAGCTTACACTGATTTTTCAAAAGCAATAAAATTAAACGAAAATTTTTCTGATGCTTATTATCAGCGAGCACTTTTGTTCAGCGGCTCAAGTATGTACATGGAAGCAATTAACGATTTAGATATGGCCGTTAAGTTTACACAAAATGATAGTTTGCGTTATCGGTCGTATATTTTGCGAAGCAGTATGAAGATGTCTGTCAGAAATTTCAAAGGAGGTTATGACGACAGTAAAAAATTATACGATCATGATTCAACGAGTCGGGACGCTATGATTAACATGGCCATGTGTAAACTTGAATTGGATAATAAAGAGGAAGCTTTAACAATATTGAAAAGAAGTTTGTCCTTGCATGCGAATGATACAATGGCAATTATGAACGTAGGATTTGTATACACACAAATGGAGCAATTCGATAGCGCACTCGTCTATCTCTCTCGATCACAAAAGTTGAATCCGCGTGATTCATACACACTGAGTAATTTATCCTATGTTAAATTAAAATTAGGGCAAGTCGATAATGCACTACGTGATGTCAATACTTCTTTGCTTTACAATCCTGAAAACTCTTACGCTTACCGTAATCGTGCATTAATATTTCTTGCCATGAATAATAAAGAAAAAGCCTGCAGTGATCTTTCCACTGCAATTAAAAAAGGCTTTACTGACAGATATGGAGAAGAGGTAAGCGACTTATCTAAAAAGAACTGTCAATCTAAATAATCAATTTTGTTTTACCTATCACATCCCATGAAAGCTATCTGCTCAATTTTCTTTGCGCTTTGTCTATTGCCTTATATTACAACTCTTGCCGGTGAGCCAGGAGTGAAATTCGTCGTAGCAGCGGATGTAATTGAAAAAGGAATTAAATTTCACGACGAAGAAAAATACAAAGAAGCTATAGAGCAGTATCAAATGGTCAATAAAAACGACACTGCGTTTGCATATGCGCTAACTGAAATTGCGCTTTCTTATCTGGCTTCTGACCAACCCCTGGAAGCTATAAAGGTTTGTAAGAAAGGATTGGAATTGCATTCTGCCTTCGAAGCTTCTTTCTATAAAATGCTGGGTGATGCCTATGACAATGCTGATTCACTGACCAAAGCAATTGAAGCATATCAGGAAGGAATCAAACGATATCCATACATCAGTAATTTTCATTATGAAATGGGAGCGGCTTATGCCAAACATCATAATGATACCGCTGCTATGCGTTGTTTAATTAAATCGTTTCAAATGAATCCGCTTCATGCTGCAACTCATTGGCAATTGGGAATGTTAGCGGCAAGAAATCATCGGTACACTGAGGCGATTTTATCCATTCAAATGTTGATGTTGATTGAAAACAGTTCAAGTCGGGCATTGAATTCATTGTTAACGATTGATAAAATGAGTTCAGGTGAATACGAGCCGCTTCCGGAGGATTCAATTGTCAAGTTAACTGAAGGCGGAAACTCATTTGATGAAATAGAAGAAATTATCCGGAGTAAAAGTGCATTGAGCGACCGTTATAAAACAACTGTAAAAATCAAATTCACCAGAATAGTAAAAACACTGCAAGCCTTAAATGAAAAACTTACGTACGATGCCGTAGATAAAAACTTCTGGATGCAAACCTATGTTCCGCTTTTTGTTGAATTGCAAAAACAAAAAATGTTCTCCGGATTAATGTACCATATCTTTGGCGGAGTTAGCGATGAAGAAACTCAAAAAGTTTGTAAAAGTAATAAATCAGATGTAGATAAAATGCTAACGCTGGCCGGTGATCAATGGACGAAGAAGCACAAGGCTAAATCCGTTGTGGTCAATGGGAAAACGTATTCAACAGATATCCGTCACCATGGTAATGGATTCCCTTCCGCCATCGGAGAGTACGATCCTGCCCGAAAAATTAACGTTGGGCCATGGGTATATTTATATGAAACAGGTAAATTGAAAACAGAAGGTTCGTATAATAATAATGGTGAACTGGAAGGCGAATGGAAGTTTTACGATGCTGATGGCAATCTGAAGAAGATTGTGAACTACACGAACGGAGCAATGAATGGTAAATATGAATTGTACTATTCAAACGGACAAGTTTCGCAAAAAGGAAATAATAAAAATGGAAATATTGATGGAAGAGTAGAATACTATTATTCTACCGGTGCAAAAAATGCCATCATCAATTTTGTAAATGATAAAAAAGAGGGTGATGAAGAAGTATATTTTCACAATGGAAAATTGCACTGGAAAGGTTTGTATAAAAATGGAAATAACAACGGTGAATACAAGGAGTATTATGACAATGGTCAGTTGATGCTGGCTTCTAATTTTATTGATGGAAAAGTAACCGGTGATATAAAAGAATATTACAGAGGCGGACAAATTAAAACTGAAGGAAAGAAAGTTAACGGTTTAGAAGAAGGAGAATGGAAGTACTATTTTAATAATGGACAGATTGAAAAGACCGGAAATTATAGTAAAGGAAAAGAGGGCGGTTTATGGAAAGAATTTTTCCGCACCGGTACATTGTCTACTGAATACGTATTAACCTCCGGAGCAAAAAACGGAATTATAAAATACTATGACGAAGATGGAGTGCAATTCAGTGAGTTGGAATATTCTTCCGGTTCATTTAAAAAGTATAAGTACTTTGATAAAACACATAAGGTAATTTCTTCAGGAGAAGAAAGAGGTGGAAAATTAAATTTTGTTTCCTACTATCCCGATGGTTCTAAAAATACCGAGGGATTATTCATAGATGGTAAACGATCAGGATTTTTTGTTCAATATCATAACACAGGAAAAAAAGCCAGCGAATTGAATTACATCTCCGGAAATTTAACCGGGGAATGTAAATGGTATTACAGCAATGGGAAAGTAAAAGAGATTTCAAATTATAAAGATGACGAACCGGAAGGATATTATTCTTATTTCCATAAAAACGGCAAACTACAAACAGAAGGATTTTATGTGAAGAATGAGCGTGAAGGAGAATGGCGTTCTTATTATTTAAATGGAATTTTACAGAATATTCTATACTACATGGGTAATGATAGTTACGGCTATCAACAATATTTTGATGAATCCGGTCGCCTCCAGTTTGAAAATTACTACGATGCTACAGAATTGCTTGGTTCGTTAACAGGTTACGATACAGTAGGTGTTCGTGTGTATAAATCTGATTTGATAAAAGGAAGTGGAGAAACAACAACACTCCATGTCAACAAAAAGATAAATCAAAAAGCTACATTTAAAAACGGAGTGAAGGATGGGGAAGTCACTCTTTTCTTTCCAAGCGGAAAGAAAAAATTAATTCAACATTTTGCAGACCGAAAACAAGTTGGACAGGAGGTTAGCTATTATCCGAATGGCAACATGAAGCATGAAATGTATTATAAAGATGACAAGAGTGATAGTGTAACTATTAATTATTCAGAGGATAAAAAAATTACTTACAAACGATTTTTTAAAGAAGACAAGTTGGAGGGAACTGCCATCCGGTATCATGATAATGGAAATCGTTCAATCGAAGGAAAATATGTGAACGATGAAAAGGAAGGCTATTTTACCTACTATACAACGGACGGTTCAACTGTCCGTATCCGTTTGAATTTTCATGAAGGGAAAATGGTTTCATATTCATATCTGAATAAAGAAGGAGCTTTTGTTCCCGAAATTCCTATAAAATTAAATGCTGATAAAGTTGTAAGCTATTATCAGAATGGAACAAAATCTGCAGAGATAAATCTGGCCGATGGCAATTATGAAGGCAAACGATTCTATTACTACACGAATGGAAAAATGGAGTCTGACGATACTTTCAAAGACGATGAAGTTGAAGGTTTGTCAAAAGAGTATTATGAGAATGGTTCTTTAAGAAATGAAGAGAATTTTCTTACTGGTGAGTTTGATGGTATTTGCAAATATTATAATGATAAAGGAGTTTTAGTTAAACAGATTAATTATATAATTGGTGCGATTAACGGTACGGTTATATACTACGATGAATTGACTGGAAAGGTGAAGAAGAAAATAATGTATGTAAATAATGTACCATATGAAGGGTAGCCGGTTTTTAATTCCTGTACTTATAATTCTATCGACTTTTGTTCAGGCGCAACAGGTAGTCGTAGATCCGCAGGATATTTCACGCAGATTTTCCGATGAGGATTTTTATTATGTCTATGATCGGACTGAAATGAAGATCGCTATAGTGGATGGCAAACTCGATATTTCTTCAGCAGTTTCCGGTGAATTGTATTTTCTGAATGATAAGGCCAATATGTTTTCCCGTAAATCCATTTATTACTATGACGAAACACAAGCTATCACAGATGTCGTTGCTAATAGTTATGTGCGACAAGAGAATGGTAAGTACAAAAAGATGAAAGTTGAAAAGACGTATGTAAACAAACCGGTAAAAGATGGTGTCTTCTATGATGATTTTAAAGAAATATATTTTGATTACTCATCGTTGCGTCCTTCTTCCTATTCTGATTACAACTATGTTATTGCTTATAAGGATGCACACTTACTTGATCCGGTTTATCTTTCCAATAATGTACCTTCCGGCGAGGTAATGTATAGTGTAACATTCCCGAAAGAAGTCAATTTGAAGTATGTATTATTAGGTGATTCTTCAGGTGTCGTATTTACGAGCCAGGATAAAGGAAAGTTGACAACTTATACCTGGAAATCAACCAATGTTGTATCAAGCTATCGGATTAGAAATGAAGGAAATTATAGAAAAGTAGTTCCGCATGTTATTATATATATTGATTCATACACATGGAATGGTTCGAAAATTTCTGTACTGGGAAATACTACAGACCTATACAATTGGTTTTATTCGCATGTCGCTGCATATACAACTGAAATTGATCCTTCGCTAAAAAGCCTAGCTGATTCACTTACGAAAGGACTTAAAACAGACGAGGAAAAAATTGGCGCTATCTATTATTGGGTGCAGGCTAACATCCGGTACATTGCTTTTGAATATGGCTTGGGCGGATTTGTTCCCAGATCCGCATCACTGGTTTCGCAGCGTAGATTTGGTGATTGTAAAGACAAGTCAAATTTGCTTTATACATTATTAAAGTCTGAAGGATTCAATGTTTTTCATTGCTGGATCGGCACTAAGGATTTGCCTTATAAATATGATCAGGTACGGTCTCCGATTGCTGCTAATCACATGATTGTAGGGGTCTACAGAAATAATAAGTGGACATTTCTTGATGGTACTGCGGATAACTTACCTCTAGGTTACCCATCTGCTTTTATTCAGGGAAAGGAAGCAATGATTGGTATCAGCAAAGATTCATTTTGTATAGTTTCTGTACCTTTCATAGATAAAGAAAAAAATTTCCGGACAGATACATTATCCCTTACGTTCAAAGGAGATGAACTGTATGGATATGCTCAAACTAAGTACGGCGGTTTGTGGAGAAATGCTATAACGAATCAATACTTTGATGTTGCTGAAAAAAACAGAACGGATGAATTACAGTCGCTATTTTCTTTTGGTAGTAACAAAAGAAAGATTGATTCACTTAAGTTTTCCGGAATGGATGACTTCAGTGATACACTGAACTTCTTATATCAGTTAAGAATCCCTGATCATGTTCGTATTATTGAAAACAGTGCATATATCAATTTGAATTTGAACAAAACATTTCAAGACGATGAAATTGAAATTGAAAAGCAAAAAACTTCTAACAACTATAAGTTCAAATTTGTATTAAGATCTGTCGTCAAACTGAATTTACCTGAAGGATATACGGTAGCTAGTTTACCTGAGCCGAAATCATTCGACCAAAAATCATTTGGCTATTCAATTATATACGAGAAAAAAGAAAAATCAGTCACCATGACCAAGGTTCTTTACCTTGACACCGTTGAAGTTAAACCCGAAGAATTTCTTCAGTGGAATAAAATGGTTGCATCAATTAGTGATGAATATGGAAATGTAGTTGTCTTAGAAAAAAAATAAAATCCTGATATGAAAATTTTCTTAACCTTCCTTTCCTTATTATGGATCGGTACTGCTAGTGCACAAAATATTGAGATGCGTTCTTTTGATTGGGAGGAACATCCTACTTTACATAAATTAAGTAAAGAAGAAGCTGCAGAGCCTGTAGTGATGATCGAAGATCAAAAGGTAGTGGAGTATATTTACAACAGAAATATGGATGTGAATTTGTATTCATTTCGTCACCGGATTATTCACCTGAATGAGAAGGAGTCGGTGGATAGCTGGAACAAATTATATATCCCTGTGAGTTCAGCTGATCAACTTGTGACATTCAAAGCACGTTCAATTTCTCCGGAAGGTAAAATAACAGAAATGTTAAGAGGCGAAATGAAGCCTGTAACAGATGACGGACAGTTGTATATGTCATTGGCTATTGATGGAGTAGTGTTAGGTTCGGAAGTAGAGTTCTATTATTTGTTGCTGGACAATTTTTCGTACACCCGTGCTGAATATATTCAGGGTAAAAATTTTATCCGACACAATTCATTTACCATCGTTTCACCTGAAAATTTAATCCTTAAAGGGAAAGTTTACAATTCAACTGTAGTTACGACTGATTCATCTTTTAAGAAAAAGAATTATGTATTTGTGCAGTTCAATGCTGTCAAACCATTGGTTGAGGAGAAGTACTCATTAGATGATGCAAATAAAATCAGAGTTGAATATAAATTGTTTAAAAACACCAATAAGGGAGAAGGTGAAGTAATGACTTTTGCTGATGCAGGAAATTTATTTTATGAGCGAATGATGTCATTGACAAAGGCGGAACAAAAGGATCTCGAAAAAGTAATAGCAAAATTAAAATTGAAAGATAAATCGGATGAGGAAAAAGCGCGCGCAATTGAAGCATATTTGAAAATGAATTTTAACATCAAAGAAGATGTTGATATTGCTTCAGTGAGTGAAGCGATTAATAAAAATATTTCAGACAAGTCTACATTGAATAAAATGGCTATCAATTTGTCGAAAATAGCCGGATTAAAAACAGAAATGGTTATTTCCATCAGTCGGTACGACAAGAAATTTGATCCGACTTTTCAGACATGGAATTACCTGGATGAAATATTATTGTATTATCCATCATTGGGAAAATACATGATGCCTGCAAATTTTGTTTTCAGATTAGGTGAACCACCACTTCAGTATTTAGGTGTGTATGGTTTGTTTGTTAAAGAAGTTGGCTTGGGAGATGTTTTTTCAGGAGTCAGCAGCGTGAAGAAAATTGCTGAATCCGATCCTTCGAAATCTGCTCATAATCTCGAAGCAACAGTCACATTTGAAAAGGATTTTACAAAAGCAAAACAAGTTACCGTCCAGAGTTTAGGTGGATTCAGTGCTGTTGGTATTCGACCTTACTATTTTTATGGGACGGAAGAAAAGCGTAAAGAGATGGTGGAGGAATTAATGAAGAATGGAATTGACGGTGCAAAAGTGACCAATCTGAAGGTTGCTAATTATTTAATAAATAGTGATGAAGTGGATAAGCCATTTATCGTAAATGCAGAAATAACGTATTCTTCTCTCATAGAGAAAGCAGGTAATGGTTATTTCTTTAAAGTAGGCGAAGTAATCGGTCCGCAGGTTGAGATGTATCAGGAAAAGGATAGAAAAACACCAATGGATATTGATTTCCCTCACAGTCTGATCCGGAAAATATTTGTGAAGATTCCGGAAGGATATTCAGCGAAAGGGCTTGATAAATTAAAAGCGAATATCGTTGGTGGAGATAAGGCAAACCCAACAATGGGTTTTATTTCCGATTATAAAATTAATGGAGATGTAATAGAAATTGACATCAATGAATTCTATTCTGTTCTCACATATCCATTCGAGCAATACGAAGAGTTTAGAAAAGTAATTAATGCTTCGTCAGATTTTAATAAGGTGAGTATTTTGTTTGCGAAGAACAACTAACAGTTGACAGTTATGACAGTTGTCAGTTGTCAGATGGAAAACGACGAAGAAGAAGGGATTAAAGCTGTAAAAAAAAGAAGGGGTCAGAAGCACCACTGTTCGTTAACGGACTACTGAGTCTTGTTAGAAGCACTACTGTTTGCTTACCGAACGGAAGTAAGCGAGACTGCGAGAGTTTGCACTGACCCTTCGGCAGGCTCAGTATAAACCAAGCAGAAACCGGATAGGAGGCATCGTTGAACGGATAAGGTAGCACAGCATACTAAAGTCCGAAGCGTACAAAAGTTCAATGATGTAGATTCAGCAGGAGTAAACGTAGAAGGGTATTTGACTTACCGA
>JAYSPU010000243.1:0-3978 GCA_043721935.1 Bacteroidota bacterium
CGAAATGAAGAGCTATTTATACAGAAACTATTATCCTCTATAGTGAAACAGGATTACCCTGCCAGATTAATGGAACTAATTTTTATAGACGACCACTCCGAAGACAATACAAAAAAAATAGTCAGTGATTTTTTTACTCAGCATGCATCCTATAATGTAAAAGTGTTGAGTGCAGATTCATCCGGAAAAAAAGCAGCAATTAAAAAGGGTGTTAGTTCAGCCTGGCACGAGTTGATATTAACTACAGATGGAGATTGTGAACTTCCTCAGAAATGGGTGACACAATTAGTAAGCATTTATGAAAAATACCATCCTGTCTTTATTGCCGGTCCGGTAAAGCTAACTCACAATTCTTCCGCAATAGGTAATCTGCAGTTTCTCGAAATGGCCGGCCTCATTTGTATTGCCGGTGGAAGTTTGAGTAACGGTAAGCCAATGTTATGCAACGGTGCAAATCTGGCATTCTCCAGATCAGTCTGGTTGAAGCTAATGGAGAATATACAAAGTGCATACAGTTCAGGTGACGATACGGATTTGTTGATTCGGTTAGCGGAACACTATCCGGATCAGATGATATTTTTGAAAGATGAATCTATTGTTGTTGAAACGAGTGCAGCCGGTACGATTCGATCTTTCATTCAGCAAAGACGAAGATGGGCTTCCAAAATTACAGGCTCAATGTCTCGCTTTACTATTTTCATTGCTGTGCTTGCCTGGCTTGTACACTTCACATTGTTCATTCAATTGATATTCGCAATTATTCATCTACACTTTTCCGGATTATTTTTGGGGGCCGTTCTGATTAAAGCATTGAGCGAAGCAACTGTAATTGGACCTGTTGTGAAAATGTATAAGTTGAAGAGATGGGATCGAAATATCATTTTACTTCAACCACTTTATTGGTTCTACATTATTCTGGTCGGATTATCAGGGCCGTTGTTGAAATATGAATGGAAGGGAAGGAAATTGAGATAGAACGTTTTGTATCTTCATCAAAAATTATCCGCAAAATATTTACTTAGAATTCAGCATAGAACATTACCACTTGAAAACAGAATCACCATCCGTAATAATATGGCGCAGGTTTAAAAAAAACAAACTTGCTTTAAGTGGAATGATGCTTATCGTTCTTTCATTCATCATGGCTATTTTTTGCTATACATTCATTCCTGATCGCACGCCATTTTCTAACCGGATGAATTTGCTGATCAGTAATCAATCGCCCGGATTTACCGTTGAGATGTTAAAAGTTACAGCTCGTGAAGTTTTTGACGATACAGGAAAACTGGAAGCGCTTGTGAATGGATTACCTGATAAATACGACTATGTCCCGCTTGATTCCTTCTACATAAAAAACGGTCGATTATTTTACGCTGAATTTTCAGGAGAGAAAAAACCGGCAGAGTTTTTTAAATCAGTAGCTGTTGACAACCAAAATACGTTAAGCAATCAGATAGTGTCACGCACATTTCTATTTGGAACTGACCGTTACGGAAGAGATTTATTCAGTCGTATCGTTGCCGGTACACGCGTTACGTTGAGCGTTGGATTGATAGCCGTCATTATTTCATTGGTAGTTGGAATATTTTTTGGCGCCATTGCCGGCTTTTTCAAAGGTGTTACTGATCAGTTTGTGCTCTGGCTAATCAATGTGATTTGGTCGGTTCCAACATTGATTTTAGTCATCGCCATTACACTTGTTCTCGGAAAAGGATTCGAACAAGTTTTCATTGCTGTCGGATTAACAATGTGGGTTGATGTAGCAAGAATGGTTCGAGGTCAGTTGATGAGTGTACGCGAATTGGAATTTGTTTCCGCTGCAAAAGCAATGGGATTTTCTAATGCACGAATCATTCGAAAACATTTGTTAACGAATATCATGGGTCCGGTTTTAGTTGTGGCAGCATCAAATTTCAGCACTGCGATTTTACTTGAGGCAGGATTGAGTTTTCTGGGAATAGGAGCGCAACCGCCAACTCCTTCATGGGGATCGATGATAAAGGAGAATTACGGATACATCATCATTCCCGGTTCTGCTTATCTCGCGATTTTACCCGGACTTGCCATTATGCTTTTAACGATGGCATTTACATTTGTTGCAAACGGATTGCGTGATGCAATGGATTCCAAGCAACAAATTAATTTGGCTTAAACGGAGAGTCAAAAACCAGCCTTTTCTTCGTTTTATTTTTTCCTTTTCATTTAAAAAAAACAATTAAAAGTTGTGAACAATGGCTGCTAAACGAACTGTTAAGCAGCGTTTTAAGAATGTCTCTCAGCATTCATATCAAAGGTGAAAATCGGTATCTTTAACCTTTCCTAACTTTAAGAAATGCCAAGTTTTTCCCACCTGCACGTGCATACGCAGTTTTCACTGCTTGACGGTGCTGCCGATATATCTTCTCTTTATAAAAAAGCATCTGCAGATAAAATGCCTGCGATTGCTATCACAGATCATGGTAACATGTTCGGTGCTTTTAAGTTCGTTGCTGAAGCATCGAAGTATGGAAAAGATCATCCGAATCCTGTAAAGCCTATTGTAGGCTGCGAATTTTATCTGGTTGAAGATCGACACAAGAGACAATTTACCAAAGAAGATAAAGATCGCCGTTACCATCAATTATTTCTTGCGAAAAACAGCGAAGGATATAAGAATCTTGTGAAGCTATGTTCATTAGGTTTTATTGAAGGATTGTATGGTAAATATCCTCGTATCGATAAAGAACTCGTTTTAAAATATCACAAAGGATTAATTGCGACGACGTGTTGTTTAGGCGCATCAGTACCTCGGACGATTTTAAAACACGGAGAAGAAGCCGGTGAAATCGAATTCAAATGGTGGCTGGATCTTTTTGGAGAAGATTATTACATAGAAATTCAGCGACATGATATTCCTGAACAAAACAAAGTCAATGAAGTTTTGTTGCGTTGGGCTGAAAAGTATAATGTGAAAGTGATTGCGTCTAACGATTCGCATTACGTGAACCAGGAAGATTACAATGCACACGATATTTTACTTTGTATAAATACCGGAGAAAAGCAGAGCACACCGACGATGAAAGATTTTTCGGATGAAGAGGGAGGAATGAGAGGAAAACGATTTGCATTTTATAACGATCAGTTTTATTTCAAGACAACGGAAGAGATGTCCCAACTCTTTCATGATATTCCGGAGGCCATTGATAATACAAATGAAATTGTTTCAAAAGTTGAATTGTTAAAATTGAAACAAGATATTTTATTGCCACATTTTAAAGTGCCTGAAAATTTCAAAGACCAGGATGAGTATCTGGAATTCCTCACAAATGAAGGCGCAAAAAAACGATACAAAATTTTATCTCCTGAAATTGACGAACGATTAAAATTTGAATTAAATACCATTCGTACAATGGGATTTGCCGGATACTTTTTAATTGTTGCTGATTTTATTAAAGCAGGAAGAGAGATTGGAGTTTTTGTCGGACCCGGACGTGGATCAGCAGCCGGATCAGCCGTCGCCTATTGCATTGGCATCACTAACATTGATCCGATAAAGTACAACTTACTCTTTGAGCGTTTCCTGAATCCGGATCGCAAGAGCATGCCCGATATTGATACGGACTTCGACGATGTTGGTCGTCAGAAAGTCATTGATTATGTAGTAGAGAAGTATGGTAAAAATCAAGTTGCACAAATTGTTACCTATGGTACAATGGCAGCTAAGATGAGTATAAAGGATGTGGCTCGTGTGATGGATCTTCCATTGGCAGATTCCAATGCACTGGCAAAACTTGTTCCTGATCGTCCGGGTATTTCTTTAAACCGGGTAATTAAGGCGCCACTTGAAGGTGAGAAAAGTTTACGTGACAAAGAAGGCTTGAACAGTGATGAACTTGAAGACGTGAAAAAACTTCGGGTTTTGCACGGTGGAAAAGATCTTCAGGCAAGTGTGTTGAAAGAAGCATTGATTCTTGAAGGCTCTGTTCGGAATACAGGAAT
>JAYSPU010000244.1:0-4167 GCA_043721935.1 Bacteroidota bacterium
TGTATGAGAAAGCTAAATTCCATTATACTAAGAGTACAGAAATACTTCCTTCATATTCTGAATCGTATTACAACCTAGGAATCATCGAGTATTCAGAACAGGATACGTTGAGCGCATTGAATTATTACAAACAGTCACTATCCTACACACCGACATATAAAAATTCACTACATAATCTTGGAGTGATTTTTTTATTGCAAAAAGAATTGGATAGTTCACTTGTTTATCTGAATAAGCTCATGGAATTTTATCCCAATGAAAATATGGAGTACATTAATTTGTCATATTTGTTTTTACTGAAGAAAGATTATGAGAAGGTAAAAATGTATGCAAACAAAGGAATTGAAAAAGATCCGAACAATCCGTCCTATTACCGAAACCTGGCAGCGGCATATAATGAACAAGGTGATACAGCAATGGCAAGACAGTACTGGCAAAAGTTCCTTGATTTGGGAGGGAAGCCTTAGGCCTTCAACACCCGGAATTTAAATAAGGTATGAATTATCTACCGCAGATCGCGCAGATAGATTTTAAGTAAAATTCAGCTAACTCCATCAGCGAGATCTTTGCGCAATCCGCGAGATCTGCGGGCTTATCTACCATTCACTGTTCGCTGACCACTATTTTCTAAGCAACTAAAAAAAATGCCGAATGCACGAATGCTTCATTCAGGCATTAGTAGCAAATATCTGATCCGGGATTAAGCTGATTTATGGATTTCGCTGAATGGGTTCCTTGTCATCAATGAAATATTTCAAAGCCAACCATTCGTTTGACCAAGAAAAAAATTACCCCAAATGCTTCGTTCAAGCAATCGCTCATCGCCGATCGCCGATCGCTACCAATCGACCAACATTAGTTTCCAAACTCCGACATAAATTTAATTCGCATCAGTCGAATGTCTTCGAGGGTATAATCATTTTCACCGAGCACTTTTAATGCTGCTTCAGAAGAATCGGATTCGGCGCTTTTGAAATAATCAAATACTTCGGCCTGTCGATCTTCGTCAACGACTTCATTGAGATAGTAATTGATATCAATGCGAGTTCCGGATGCTACTATGCTTTCTATTTCCCCAATGAGTTCTGACATGTTAATTCCTTTGGCTTTACACATATCATGGAGAGCAATTTTACGATCGATATTCTGAATGATGTACACTTTCAAAACCGATTTGTTGACGATTGACTTAACCACCAAATCCATCGGGCGTTCAATGTCATTTTCTTCGACATACTTTTCAATCAAATCTAAAAATGGTTTTCCATATTTCGTAGCCTTACCGGAACCAACACCTGTGATGTTTTTTAATTCATCCATCGTAATCGGATACTGTATGGCCATTTCTTCTAATGAAGGATCCTGGAAAACTACAAATGGCGGAACGTTCCGTTGTTTCGCGATTTTTTTATTGAGATCTTTTAACGCGGAAAATAATTGTTGATCGGCTGCTGAATTCACTCCTGTAAAATCTTCGTCGTCTTCTGATTCGGTAGCTCCGTAATCTTTGTCTTCTACAACCATAATCTGATATGGCTTTTTCAAAAACTCTTTGCCATGTTCCGTTACTTTTAACGTACCATAAGTTTCAATGTCTTTTGACAACAATCCTTCGAGTAAAGACTGACGTACAATCGCTGTCCAGAATTTTGATTCATGGTCTGACCCGTCTCCGAATATTTCCAACTGATCATGCTGATGAAGCTTTACAGCATTTTCAGCTTTACCTGTGATGACATTCACCACATGATCCATGGCGAACTTTTCTTTTATGGCCTGAACAGTTTCAAGTACGGTGATAATTTCTTCCTGTCCGTCAAAATTTTTCTTTGGATGATTGCAATTGTCGCAGCTTCCGCAATTGGCTTCTCTATACATTTCTCCAAAGTAGCTCAACAACACACGGCGACGACAAACAGATGTTTCAGCATATCCAACCGTTTCATTCAATAACTGTTTACCTACTTCCTGTTCAGCAACCGGTTTACCTTTCATGAACTTCTCCAGTTTTTCAATGTCTTTGTAACTGTAAAAAGTAAGACATTTTCCTTCTCTGCCATCACGACCGGAGCGACCGGTTTCCTGGTAATATCCTTCCAGACTTTTTGGAATATCATGGTGAATAACAAAACGAACATCCGGTTTATCGATGCCCATTCCAAAGGCAATCGTTGCTACGATGACATCGATATCTTCCATTAAAAATTTATCCTGCGTATCGGCGCGAACAGATGCTTCAAGACCGGCATGATAAGGAAGTGCGCGAATTCCATTGACGATAAGTGTTGATGCTATCTCTTCTACTTTCTTCCGACTCAGGCAATACACAATACCGGACTTGCCTGTATTCTGTTTTATAAATTTGATTATTTCTCTCGCTACTTCCACTTTCGGACGAACCTCATAATATAAATTCGCTCGGTTGAAAGATGCTTTATATACATCAGAGTCCATCATGCCGAGATTCTTTTGAATGTCGAGCTGAACTTTTGGTGTAGCAGTGGCAGTTAATGCAATGATGGGAACTTTACCAATGGCCTCAATGATAGAACGCAAGCGACGGTATTCGGGCCGGAAATCATGTCCCCATTCTGAAATACAATGCGCTTCGTCGATGGCAAAAAATGAAATATTTACCGTCCGGAAAAACTCGACGTTTTCTTCTTTTGTCAATGACTCAGGTGCGACGTACAATAACTTCGTCTTTCCTGAGAGCATGTCTTTTTTTACGGCAGCAATCTCTGCTTTATTAAGAGAAGAGTTCAGGAAATGAGCCACTCCTTCTTCATTACTGAATCCACGCATGCTGTCGACCTGATTTTTCATCAGGGCGATTAAGGGAGAAACAACGATGGCTGTACCATCCATGATTAAAGCAGGCAATTGATAACACATCGACTTACCACCACCGGTTGGCATGATAACAAATGTATCTTTACCCGATAAAACTGACTGAACGATTGCCTCCTGCTCTCCTTTGAATTTATTGAACCCAAAATACTTCTGTAAATAGACTTTCAAAGGTTTTTCTGCAACTAACATTACAATATATTGATTTTAACTATGTTACTTAATAATAAAGATGACTAGGAATAGAATATGCACTAAAATTAAATATTTTTGCCGAACCACAGGAGAAAAAACGAATCAACAGTGAAAAAATTTACCTCATTTGAAAAAATCCGATAACATTAAAGCCCTGGCTTTGAGAACGCTGGACCTAGAGTCAGAAGCAATTCTAAATCTGAAAAAATTTATCAACCATCATTTTGTTGAAACAGTAGAATACATCGCTGTTTTAAAAGGCCGTGTCATTGTAACCGGCATTGGTAAAAGTGCGATTATCGGACAAAAAATTGTCGCTACATTGAACTCAACGGGCACTCCTGCGACTTTTATGCATGCTGCTGATGCAATACATGGCGATTTAGGATTAATACAAAAAGAAGACGCTATTATCTGCATTTCAAAGAGTGGCGATACGCCTGAAATTAAAGTATTGGTGCCTTTGCTTAAAAGCTGGGGACATAAACTGATAGCCATTGTGGGGAATGACACTTCATATCTGGCAAAGCACAGCGATTTAGTTCTGAATACATTCGTCGAAAAGGAAGCCTGCCCGAATAACCTTGCTCCAACAAGCAGTTCCACTGCCCAATTGGCCATGGGAGATGCTCTGGCTGTTTGCCTACTCGACTATAAAGGTTTTTCAAGTACTGATTTTGCCCGGTACCATCCGGGTGGATCGTTAGGGAAACGATTGTACCTGACGGTTAAAGCTATTTACCCGGGCAATGCGGCTCCAAAAGTGAATCCGGATGATGACATCAAAAAAGTGATTGTCGAAATTTCTTCCAATCGTCTCGGCGCTGCAGCAGTAACCGTAAACGACGACATCCTCGGTATTATAACCGATGGCGACATTCGAAGAATGTTGTTGAATCAAAAATCACTCGATGGACTAAAGGCAAAAGACATTATGAGTCCAACGCCAAAATCGGCTGACGAATCGATGATGGCGATAGACGCACTTCTCCTCATGAAACAATTCAACATTTCTCAATTGATCATTACAGCGAATGGGAAATATGCAGGGATGGTTCATTTGCATGATTTGGTTAAGGAGGGACTGGTGTGATCAGTTGTCAGTTAGTCAGTTGTCAGTTG
>JAYSPU010000245.1:0-4729 GCA_043721935.1 Bacteroidota bacterium
TAGACAATGGAATGATTCAGTATCCATCGTTGCCGTCTGCAATAAAAAATGTTTTTGTAAATCTCAACATCAGTAATCCTGATGGAATACCTGATCATACATTTATAAATCTTTCTCGTTTCCACATGGAAATGAACAATGATCCGTTTGACGCTAAGTTAATGTTAAAAACACCTGTCAGTGATCCTGACCTGGATGCATTTGTGAAAGGAAAAATTGATTTGTCCGGCATTTCAAAGTTTGCTCCAATGGAAAAAGGAACAACACTAAGCGGAATCATTACCGCCAATGTAAATGCAAAAGGTAAATTGTCTGCAATCGAACAAAAAAAATACGATCAGTTTAATGTTGTTGGAAATTTTTCACTTGCAAATATGAACTACGCTTCGGCTGATCAGAAAACACCAATTGCGATTAATACATTGTCGTTGACGTTTAATCCGCAGCGTGTTGTGCTGAATTCATTGATTGCTATAGTAGGTAAAAGCGACTTTAATGCAAATGGTTCATTGGATAATTTACTTTCCTACGCATTAAAAGGTGATTTGCTGCGTGGATCCTTTTCATTGTCTTCTTCGAAAATAGATTTGAATGAATTTATGGGTGGTGAAACAGCTTCAACGGGATCAGCAGATACCACACAATTAGCGGTTTTAGACATTCCTCAAAATATAAATTTTGATTTAAATGCTTCCATTGGACAAATGATGTATCAAAACCTGATCATCAACAATGTAAAAGGAAAGTTGGTAATAAAAGATAAGTCAATTCGAATGCAGGATGTGGCTATGCAAATGTTAGATGGTTCGGTAGTAATGAATGGAGGATATAATTCATCAAATCTGAAACAACCAACATTTGATTTCAATCTTGCTATCCTGAATTTTGACATTCTGAAAACAGTAAATGGATTTGAAAGCGTGCAAAAATTAGCACCCATTGCAAAGAATTGTTCAGGTCAGTTTTCATCTAACATTACAGTGAATGGTATTCTCGATGGAAAAATGTCGCCTGTAATGAATTCATTGGCTGGTAATGGAAAATTAACTACAACAGTTGTAACAGTAGATAACTTCCCGGCATTCGTGAAAATTGCAGACGTTTTAAAAATGGATTCATGGAAAAAAATGACTGTACCGCCTATTAGTCCATCGTTCAAGTTTGTCAATGGTCGTGTTTATGTGGATCCGTTTGAAATGAATGTAAATTCAATTAAATCAACTGTAGCCGGATCAAATGGATTTGATCAAACAATTGACTACACAATGGCAGCTCAGATTCCACGTGCTGCATTTGGAAGTGCCGCTAATACTGCACTTAATAATTTGTTGAGTACAGCTTCTTCAAAAGGAGTTAACATTGGAGTAGGTGACAATGTTCCTGTAAATATTAAAATTGGTGGTACGGTGAACGATCCTAAAATTGGAACAGATCTTGGCGGAACAGGCGCAAAAGTGATGGATGATCTGAAAGCTAAAGCAAAAGAAGAATTTGATCTTAAAAAAGCTGAGGCCGAAGCCAGAGTACGTGCTGAAGCAGAAAAACTTAAAGGCGAAGTTGAGACAAAATTAAACGCTGAAAAACAAAAAGCAGTTGCTGAAGGTGAGAAGGCAAAAAAAGAGGCAGAAGCAAAAGCAAAATCATTAGCGGATAGCTTAAAAAAAGCGGCAGAACAAGAAGCAAAGAAAAATCTTAAAAATTTATTCAAAAAATAATTGACTCAATGCCTGATCATCTGTTCAAAATTCTGAACGGATGATCAGGCGTTACTTTTATCATGTATCCAAAACAACTTGTCTTTCTCTTAGTATTTCTCAGCATTGGGATTTCTGTCCGGGCACAACAATCTTCTTGTCCTAAGTCGCAGAACAAAAAAGCGATTAAGTATTTTGAAGAAGCAACTGCATCTTTTAAAGCAAGAAAATACGATGATGTATTGAATGCTGCCTTAAAAGCCATTGATGAAGATCCTGAGTTTGCAGATGCTTATTTAATTCAGGGCAATGCAGCGCTCAAGAAAAAGATGGATAAAGTCATGGAGGATAGTTATAAAAAAGTAATTGAACTGTGTCCTGATTTAGAACCGGATGTTTATTTCCAATTGGGTTGGTTTTATTTCGACAGCAAAAAGTGGAAGGATGCTGAAGAGAAGTTAAAAGCATTTCTTGATTTTGATAAAATCAATGAGGAGCATGGAAAGAAGGCAGAAGCAATGTTGATTAAAGCGAAGTTGATTGCTCATCCTGTTCCTTTCAATCCTGTTCCTGTAAAAGACATTTCTACTGCTGATCCTGAATACCTACCTTACATTTCTCCTGATAAAGAACTGGCCTTTTTTACTCGACGATTTGAAATGAAACAAAAAAACATGCTGACTGCTCAGAGTGTGGAAAAGTTTATGATTGCAAGGTTAAAAAGTAACGGAGTTTATGATAACGGAGTTCCGATGGAAGATCCATTTAACAGAGGTGCCAGTAACAATGAAGGTGGTGCAACTATTACAATTGATAACAAACACCTTTATTTTACGGTAAATACAAAAGGCAATTTTGACATTTGTGAATCGGATTTTGTGGATGGGCAGTGGTCTGAGATAAAAAATCTTGGCCCAAATGTTAACGATCCGAAGCAATGGGATTCGCAGCCTTCAATTTCTTCCGATGGTAGAATGTTGTATTTTGCTTCTGCGAGAGATCCCATTTCCGGTATTGATATATATAAATCGACGAAAGACGAAAACGGTCAGTGGAAAAAAGCGGTTAGACTCAGTGACGCTATCAATACAAATGGTAATGATAAATCTCCTTTCATTCACAGCGATAGCAGAACGTTGTATTTCTCCTCTGACAGTCTGCCGGGTTTAGGTGGTTACGATATTTTCAAGTGTAAAATGGATGAGAATGGAAAATGGGAGAAACCTGTCAATCTGGGTTATCCGATAAATACAGAAGCCGATGAAGTTGGTTTCTTCGTTAGCACCAATGGAAAGACAGGATATTTTGCTTCAAATAAATTGAATAATGGTGCAGGTGGATTTGATATTTATTCTTTTGAACTCTATTCTGAAATAAGACCTGATAAAGTTTATTTTCAAAAAGGAGATTTGAATGGCACAGAAAATGCCCCGCCCGTTCCCGCAACTTTTGAAATCAAAGATGCCGTGACAAAAAAACTGACGAAGATAGATGTTGATTCCATTTCAGGTGAATATGCGTTTGTTGTCAACTTTGATCACGATCTTATTATCTCTATAAAGAAGGAAGGATTTGCTTTTGAATCGCAATATGTATCGTCTCATGATTCGGCTAATCAAGTTTTAGTAACAAAAGATATTGAATTGAAAAAGCTTGAAGTAGGAGGTCAGTACACTTTGAATGATATATTATTTTCAACTAATAGTTACGACTTGAATGATACAATTAAAACTGTGCTGGATGAATTCGCCGATTATTTGAAAACCAATTCAGTTCTTCGTGTTGCACTTCAAGGTTACACCGATAATGTTGGGAATCCGCAAAGTAATATGGTGCTATCTGAAAATAGAGCCAAAGCAGTGTTTGACTATTTAGTATCCAGAAAAATTCTTGAAACAAGATTAAGTTATAAAGGTTTTGGTGAAACAAGACCAATTGCTTCTAATGCATTTGAACAAGGTCGGGCCAAGAACAGGCGGACCGTTTTTGTTGTTACTTCAAAATAAATACTGAACTATGAAACGTATCACTCTTGCCTTTCTTTTATTGTCATTTCTTTCCGTGGCAAAAGCTTCGGAAAATGTTAAACCGATTTCTAATTCTATTTTAAAAGAGGTTAAAGTATTTCTGAATGGAGCACAAATAAACCGAACCGTAAAAGTAAATGTTGACGACGGTGAAACTGTTCTTGCTATTCAGAATTTATCTTCGATGATTAATCCGGGTTCTATTAGTGTTACCGGAACAGGTAACGGAATGGTTATGGGTGTTTCATACCGACTCGATTATCTTCGGGAAAGTATGAAGTCGCCGGAATTAAAAGAGTTGGAAGATTCTCTTGAAATTTTGAAATCATCTTTAGAGAAAACAAATATGATGGAGAGCATTTATAACGACGAAATTCTGATGTTGAATGCAAATAAAAGTACCGGTGGTGCTAACGTCGGTGTTAATACTGAGAATTTAAAAAAGGTAATGGATTTTTACCGAATGAAAATGATGGAAGTTCGTTCCCGATTATTGGAAATTACCGGACAAAAGAAAAAACTGAATGAGCGTATTTCAAAAATCAATCAACAGATAAATGAGTTGAACGGGAAGTTGAATCGACCTACAGGAACTATTCTTGTAACCGTTTCTGCTAAACAACCTTCATCACTTGATTTAAACATTTTGTATTATGTAACAGGAGCAGGTTGGGTACCGATGTATGACATTCGTTCAGAAAACACTTCAAGTCCTGTTACGTTGAATTACAAGGCATCAGTCTTTCAAACTTCAGGAGAAGAATGGAAAAATGTTAAACTATCTCTGTCTTCTGCCAATCCGGTTTTAGGTGGCAATAAACCTGAACTTTCTCCATGGTATCTTTTTATTCGTCAACCAAGACTTCTTCAAAGAGCTTTGTCAGCTCCGGCTTATAAAACAGAAGGCGCGGTAGTTATGGCTGATATGGAAATGAAATCAATGGCTGAGGAAGTTGTTGTAAATCAAAATCAACTGGAAACGGAATTTGAAATTCCAATGCTTTATTC